>JBDTSF010000300.1:0-3292 GCA_039931295.1 Nitrospirota bacterium
TGTGCGGCGAAGCGGAGTCGGCAAAGGATCTCGTTCAAGAAACCTTTCTCAATGCCTACCAAGGACTCAAGGATTTTCGAGGTGAGGCGCAGGTCTCCACCTGGCTGTACACCATTGCCTCACGGGCCTGCATACGGATGCGTCGCAAGCGCAAAGGGCAGCCGGAACACGAGCTGTCACTCGAGGAGTTCGTCCCCACCTCCGAGGGAGAATTTCACCTTCAGATTCCGATCGACGGTCTCAGTCCCGAGGAGGCGCTACAGAATAAGGAGCTTCGGAAGGCCCTCGATCTGGCGATCGAAAAACTGCCCGCCAAATATCGGATGGCGCTCGTGCTTCGAGATATGGAAGGGTTCAGCGCCAAAGAAGTGGGAACCATCATGGGGTTGAACGAGCGCGCGGTAAAATCTCGACTGCATCGGGCACGTTTGTATGTGCGGCGAGAGCTCAGTGCCCGCGGTATCACCCACCACGACAGTCACAAGCCTGGGAGCTTGCGCTCATGACAAAGAAAAAAACCGCGACAAAAAGGAAACCGTCCACGTCATCGTCTCAGGGCCATAGCCATCGTCAAGGCGATTGCGTGAATCTTCTCCGGCAATTATCCGCCTACATCGACGACGAACTTCCATCCGACGTGTGTACGGAGATACGACGCCATATGGGAGCCTGCCCGAATTGCGAAGTCTTCATCGCCTCCCTTCAACACACCGTTACGCTCTGCCGACATCGTACAACCCCACCGTTGACATCGGCCGACCGGAAAAACATGCGCCGCGCGATCCTCGATGCGGCCAATGCACAGTGAAAGGCACGCTCTGGATTATATGCCTCGCGCTTGTGCTCGCAACCCCCACCGCTGTGATTTCAACTGAATTCGAGATGGAGTCAGTCACCGTAGAGATCCGATCCAGAGTATTTATTCCCCAACAGATCCACCTGCATCAGGGTCGCAAGACTGTGCTGCGGTTCCGTAACCACGATACAGAACTCCACACCGTCGTCGCCAAGGAACTTTTCCTGAGCGACGACCTCAACCTGGCCGGCAACGGAGCTCCAGAGTTCGGTCCGGAAGGACTCAAGAAAGTGATCATCCCGCCTGAAGGCCTGATTGAATTTCAGTTTACGCCGGCACGCACCGGAACCTTCTCATACCTATGCGACATGCCAGGTCATGAGATGCGGGCCGTCATTGTGGTCGAATAACCAGAAGAACAGCAAACGATTCCCGGCAACTTGTTCGCCTCGCAACAAAGAATTACTCGGACAGACTCCTAGCCTATTTCAGGTCCATAAAGGTGCGTGGTACAGTGTCGTCTTATTTGTTCTCTCTCTGATTGGAGGAGTCCGCCAGATATGATGCGTGTACAGATTTTCCACCGCGGCTCGTTCAGGAGCCTGCTCCTCGCCGGAGCCCTGTTTATAGTGACGATACTGTTTCTAATCGAAGCCCCCTCGGCATCAGCCGCTGCCGTTGCAAAAAAATCGAAGCAATCCATCACCGCTGCGGAAGCGACGGCTCGTCGCTACGCCGAAGCGATGGGCGCAGGGAATGCGGTGGCCGTCGGCCAACTCGACTTCGCCTGCCAATATCCCCTTGTAGCCGCAGCCCCCCATGGCATCACGCGCTATCCGGCTGACTCCGACCCCGCCTACGATTCCTGCCGGCAGCGCCTTCAACATGCCCATGCCTCTACCGTCATCCGAACTGATGTCGGCATGGAGATCTTGTGGCCCAGTAACGGCGAATTGGTTTTTTTCAGTGAAGACGTCAGCCGTTATCCCGCCTCAGCCTTCGTGACTGATTCACTGGGGCTGAGCCCACCGGGAACCGGATTCCGTGTTCATGTTGCCGGCAGCGCACGGCTTCCTTCAGCTTCGTTCCGTCTTCGACCGAATGGCCCGGTCGTCGCAGTGCCGACGACCTTGGTAAAATTGTCCATCAGCTACCAGGATCCTCTCACCGCTCCAGTGACCTATGCTGCCGGGTCGGTTAAGTGGACCACAACGATTAAGCGAACCAGGCGTGCGCTGAAAGAAGTGACCACTCAGTGGGTGGTCCTCTCCGGGCTCAAGAAACACGGATTCGCGGGCGACACAGCAGTCGTGAACCTTCCCGTCACCAGCGGCGCCATCTTCGGAAGCGGCAAGCAGGAACAGATCCCGTTTGTCACAGAAACCAGCCACGCCCTATCTGAGTCACTCGTCTGGTGGGGACCGACTGACAGCCCGGGGCTCTTGACCGCGGCGGTTGCTCGCGCGGCTATTTTTCCTGAACTACGCGACCGCGTGGCCATGCTGAACCGCGTACTCATCGTCGACCCCCATCAGGTCGAGGCCCTCACGGTGCTGAGCCGACATCTCTATGCCATAGTCCTACGCGAGGCCTACCCATTCCACAAGCTCATGGTGAATGATCCGGCCCTGTTCTTGGTCGTGAACGAGCATTTCTGGAACATCTATGCTCAATCGACACGCATGGACCTGTCGTTGGGAATGGAAATGGGCGGGTTCGACAAACCGACGACCGCCGACTACCTGTACCGCATGCTCTCAGCCATGCAAACACTGGCCGCTGTACGACCAGAGCAACTCGATAATCGATTTCGGTTGGGCGTGGCCTTGCGCTGGAATAACGATCAAGAACCCTCGATCGAAACCCACCAATCCTTGGTCGAGGCTATTCCGGCTGAACAAAGGGCCGGCAGAGCCGAAGCCCTGCTCCAACTGGCCTGGTCCCGCATCAACAAAGTAGCTTGGAACCGCATCCTTGACGACACAGACATTCGGATCGCCTATCAGAATGCCGACGAAGCACTCACCCTCGCCGACCTGCCGCTCGATAAATTCCTGGCCGAATACACCAAAGCCTACAGTTTGCTGTTCACCCCGGACCGGGACAATCAGGCATTGTTGGAGCGACTCACGGAAGCCAAACGATGGTTCACTGAAATTCCCGGACAAACCCCTGACATCTGGAATTTCTTCGTCGGGGCAGAAACCTTGAAAGCAGTACTGGACGCAGATCCTATCTTTCAACCTTTGATGGCTCAGGCGGAAGAAAAGAAAGGGTAACGGTCTCCCTCTAGCAGGATGCTGAAAAAATCCGCCAGCGTCGTTCTCGCATCGTTCAGATCCTCAACGTACCCCAGAGGGCACGCCTCCGGTCCTCACTCGCTGCGGCCTTGCTGGACGGTCTTTTTGAGCATCCTGCGACTAGTTTGGCGTCGACGCCCATGGAAGATTCCATCGGCACTTTGTGTATAAACTGAGTTTTCCCGCAACCTGCTAG
>JBDTSF010000301.1:0-2370 GCA_039931295.1 Nitrospirota bacterium
GGGAGAGTTCGCTCATGTGGCCTTCTTCCGTTTCTCCGACAATCCGGGATCAGACGTGACCGCCACCAATGGGCGAATCCGCTCAAACGTCTTGCTCCCGATCCCCTTGACGGCTTGCAACTCATCAAGAGAGTGAAAGGCTCCGATCGACCGGCGATACGCGAGAATCCGTTCGGCTAACTTAGGACCAACCCCTGGCAACCCTTCAAAATCATGGCCCGTCGCCCTATTGAGATCAATAGGGCTTTGGTGAAACCGTTTCGATACGAGGCTCGTCGCCGGTTGGCCTGCCAGCGAAGGGATGGGAAACGGGCTCACCGTGGTCACGCGCCCACTGCCGGAAGGAATGTCAGCCTTCACTCCCTCACGCGATTCGGCGACGAGGTTACGATCACGATCGAACGAAACCGGCACAGCCCACCCAATCCAGAAGACGACTCCTATCGTCGTCGCAAACATCCCGAGCTTCAGAAGAAGCGATTGCCACATTATTGTATCCGCCTTCGCGCTTGGTGAATCGCCTTCCCTTCGACATCTTCAGCCGCTTCCATCATGCCTTCAGACAGCGTCGGATGCGCGTGAATCATGTCCGCCATTTGCGCTACCGTTGCACCGACCTGCATCGCCATGGCCGCTTCATGCACCAGATCAGCGGCATGGGCGCCGACGATATGCACGCCCAGAATCTTGCCGCTCGGCGACTCGGCAATAATCTTGAACAACCCCGTCGTCTCTCCTGTCGCGTGAGCCTTCCCCAACCCGACATAGCGAAAACGCCCCACCGTCATTGCCTGGTCAGGGTTCAGCCCGGCTGCTTGGGATCGTTCCCTAGCTTGCTGTTCCGTCATGCCGACGCGACCGATCTCCGGGAGGGTAAAAATTCCGGCAGGGATCACGTCGTAGCGGACCGTCGCCTGATGCCCCATGATATTCTCGACCGCAACTTTCCCTTGGGCCGAAGCCACGTGCGCCAACATCGCTTTGCCGACGACATCGCCGATCGCATAAATCCCCGGCACCGTCGTCTCCATCTGGTCATTGACAAGAATTTCCCCTCGCCGTCCAGTCTGGACTCCCACTTGTTCCAATCCGATGCCCCGACTATTCAATCCTCGCCCCACGGACACCAACAGCTTCTCAGCCACGATTTGTGCACCATCTTTGAGATGCGCAGTGATGATCTCCGATGACCGCTCCAATTTCTCAACCGTGGTCCCGGTCAGGACCGTCACGCCGCGTTTCTTCAGCTCGCGCTCCATCATGGAAGAGACCTCTTCATCCTCCAGAGGAAGCACGTGCGCCATCAATTCGACAATCGTCACCTCTGTTCCAAGACCGCTATAGAGCGCCGCGAACTCGCATCCTTCGACTCCCCCACCCACAACCAGCAAACTGGCAGGAATGTGTTCGAGATCCAAAAGATGCTGACTGGTGACCAGCTGCTGCCCGTCGATCGGAAACTGCGGCAGATTCGGCCAGGACGACCCCGTGGCAATCACGATGGCATCAGCCTGAACATCTCGCGTTGTACCATCGGCTGCCAATACCCGGACCGTCTGCCCATCGTGTAACGACCCGGTACCCTGCACATGCTCGATACTCCAGGCCTTGAACAGCGTGGCAATGCCCTTCACGAGAGTCGCCACCACCCTATTCTTTCTGGCGACCATCCGAGCGAGATCATACGTGACTGGTCCCGGGACCAGTAGCCCCATATCCTCGGACTTCTTGACTTTGTCGCCAAGTTCGACGACCGACAGGAGGGCCTTACTGGGAATACAACCCCAATTCAAGCAGACGCCGCCAAGCGCGTGGGACTCGATGACGGTGACGCGGGCGCCAAGCTGGGCTGCTCGAATCGCAGCGACATAGCCACCGGGTCCTGCGCCGAGAATGGCGATATGTTTTGGAGAAGTCATTGAGTCACTGGCTCAGTGGGATTGATTCATTGCCAGCACTCATCAATGATCCAATCACACGATGGCGCAATGACTCAATGTTTCTGGCCGGCAAGAAACGTTTCATACTGTGCCGCGGTCATAAGCTGGTCTACCTCACTCGCACTCGTCAGATCGATCACCACCATCCAGCCTTTTCCGTAGGGATCTGAGTTCACCACTTCGGGGTGGTCTTTCAAGTCGGTGTTGATGGTGGCAATCGTGCCGCTCACGGGTGTGTAGATCGTAGAGGTCGTCTTGGTCGATTCGACTTCACCGATCTGCTGCCCGGCCTTGACGACGGCACCGGACTTCGGCAAATCAATGAAGACGATATCGCCCAACGCATCTTGGGCAAAATGACTGATGCCGACAGTCGCCTGCGTGCCGCTCACCCGCACCCATTCATGCTCTTGGTGGTAACGAAGGTCTT
>JBDTSF010000302.1:0-4079 GCA_039931295.1 Nitrospirota bacterium
GCCCTTCTTGCTCGCAGAACGCGCACGATAAGAATGTGCTCGTTCGAGGCGCGCAGTAAAGGGCAGCCTCGACCACTCCCTTACAGAGAGATGGGAGAGCGTAGAAGGCCCTCTCTCGGGTTAATGGTACGTCTCGGCCTGCCGGTGGGTGGGCGGGTGAGAAAGTTGCGCGTGCAGTGGAAGATCAACCAGCCCCCATTCTGAAGAGGGGACGAGCGAGATTGGAAGGAGCATTAATTAATGCATGAAGGAGATCGACCAGACAGCTAATCGAAAAGTACAATATTCTTCCTAAGTTAAGGAGGCTTTAGCGGTGAGTATAAGAATTGATCTACCAATGTTGCCGAAAATGGTTCGAGCACACCTCTATCCATATCAAATTGCTTGGCAGGCCCTGGAGTTTATTCAAGGAGCAATGTTTCATGCGATCTTCATGGACATCGCTGCAGGCCAGCGAGTCCGGCAACCTGGGGCTACGGTGGAAATAGAGAAAGAGATGGTGGCCAGCGGTACTACGCAGGATGTCCTCGATCTACATTGGAAAGCCTTGGCGAAGTACAAAACGGTGTTCGAGGAATTTGTCTTTCAGAACACGATCGTGTCCATGCAAAGCCATTGGGATTGGTATCTTCGCAGGCTTGGAGTTTTTATTCTCTTTGCGCGCCAAGCGGTTGCTGATCCTCCTTTAGCATCTAAAAGCAACAGGGATCTGAGGCGAATTGGCTTCGCAAACTTTGCCGATCAAATACACATATTGAGAGAATCGACCGGATTGCCTTTGCTTCTTCCGACAGAGAGTGTTGAGCGTGTCAGGGAGATGTCTCTTGTCAGGAATATCGGCCTCCATAATCGATGGGAAGTTGACGAGGTCTATCTTAAACAAAGCAAGTTTGCTGGCCCCTGGACAGTCGGGGATATCCGAGCTGTAGAGAGTCCAGAGTTATTGGGATGGCATGAAGACTTGATGAAGGTTGTCAATGCGATATGGCCTCCGATTGCTGAACGTTATGTCCTCGCTCCAGATTTTACGGGTTAGGTTTTCACTGCAATAATCTGTTCCTCTGTGTGCCGTTTCCGTGTCATGGCCCCCTCTTGTGGGCCTCATCTCAGCACAGTCTGACTTCCTCGCCAATGATCTTGTTTTCGAGGGGAAGGTCATTCCACGCAATTTCCCCGCGAGCTTCTTCCCACCTCTGAGCACCACCCCCAGAAGTTTGAGCGCAACAATCGGATAGTGCCTCGACCTGGTCTGCCGGTATGATGACCCAACGATGAGGGAGGGATTCATGCCGTCGATCAGTGTAGATTCTGCGTGGAGGGCCGTGCTGAACCGTGATCGCCGCTGCGATGGCCGGTTTGTCTATGCGGTGTCGTCTGCGAGAGTGTATTGCCGTCCCTCTTGCCCTTCTCGCCGTCCGAGTCGCAACCATGTGACGTTTTTCGATTCGCCGCAATTGGCAGAGTCGGCAGGATATCGCGCCTGCCTGCGCTGTCGGCCTCAGTCGGTTGCCGGCTCGGAGGCAGAGGAGCGAGTTGAGCGAGCGCGAAGCTATCTGGATGATCATGCGGACGAGCCCGTCACCCTTCGACAGCTGGCTGTTCACGTTGGTCTCAGTCCATTTCATATCCAACGGACCTTCACGAAACAGGTTGGGCTTTCCCCGACGGCGTACCAAGGAGCCAAAAGAATGGAACGATTTACCTTATCATTGAGCCGAGGCGAGACCGTGACGAACGCAACTTATGAGGCCGGGTTCGGCTCCAGCAGCCGCCTGTATGCGCGAGCGCAGGAAGACCTAGGCATGACGCCCTCTGCGTTTCGCTCCGGTGGGAAGGGAGTCACGCTTCGCTATACCACTGTGCCGACGGTTGTCGGTCGCATGCTGGTGGCAGTCACGGAACAGGGCATTGCGGCTGTGAGTCTTGGAGAGACCGAGGCGGCGCTGGTCACATCGCTTCGCAGCGACTATCCGAAGGCGGCGCTTCGTCGCGATAGGAAGGCGTTGAAGAAGCATGTTTCTCAGCTACTGAACTGCCTCAGCGGAAGCGAAGTCGTAGGCCGCCTCCCGTTGGACGTGAAGGCAACGGCCTTTCAACGCAAAGTGTGGCAGGCGCTGCAACAGATTCCTCGCGGACAGACCAGGTCTTATCAACAGATCGCGCGAGTGATCGGGCGACCAACAGCAGTCCGAGCTGTGGCCAGGGCCTGCGCGACGAACCCTGTTGCGGTTGCCACTCCTTGTCATCGAGTCGTTCGAGGTAATGGAGACCTTGCAGGCTATCGCTGGGGCCTTGAGCGGAAGCAACAGCTTCTTGCGCTGGAACGAACGTGAACCGCAGGCATAGGCTGATCCTCCGCCTTTCCGATAGCAACTTTCTCCTTGTTATCCGCCACAATCCTTGTTCGATGTTCAAGTGCGTTTCAGTACTGCCATGCAGTAACCGATAAGTATGAAGATGAGTGTCAGGGGATTATTGGGGAGTGTAGGAGGCTAGGAAGCTGAACGCGGAGATTGATTTTGCGGGTGTATTTCGTGAGGTTCGGCTAGAGTCACATCAGCCCACAAGTCAGAGCGGAAATGATAGCAGCACCCGTTTCGCAGCGCATGGTGTCGGGCCTTTACACGTTGACACCTTCCTCTGAAACGGAGCGATCGTGGATTCCCTTTCATGCCGCATAAGCAGGTCGTCATTATCGGAGGTGGGTTCGGAGGCCTAACGGCCGCGCAATCATTGCGTGATGTCGATGTGGTGCTCATCGACCGCACCAACCATCATCTGTTTCAACCATTGCTCTACCAGGTGGCCACGTCTGCGCTGTCTCCCGGCGATATCGCGTGGCCGTTGCGCACGATCTTTCGTCGGTCCCCACATGTTCGCGTGGTCATGGATGAAGTCTTGTCCATCGATCGCACGGCGCGTCTCATACGGTTGCGAGACAGCCGGCCGATTGCGTTCGACGTCCTAATCATGGCGCCTGGATCGCGGCACTCGTATTTTGGGCACGACGCGTGGGAGGAGTCCGCGCCAGGACTCAAGACCCTTGCCGATGCCGTTTACCTTCGCGAGAAGATGTTGCTGACATTTGAGGAGGCCGAACGCCGACGCATGGCCATTGGCACAGGAGAGCGACTCACCTTCGTGATCGTGGGGGGAGGTCCCACCGGCGTGGAGTTGGCCGGCTCGCTAGCGGAGATCGGACGGAAGGCCATGGGGCCTGATTTTCCGAACTTGAGCCTCGATGACCTCAACATTTTGCTCGTGGAAGGGGGCCCTCGCGTTCTACCAGGGTTTAGCCCCGATCTGTCGGCGAAAGCGGCGACTGCGCTCGAACGCAAAGGCGTGACGGTCAAGGTCAACAGTCTGGTGAGTGAGATCCGTGCCGATGGCCTGATGATCGGGAGTGAATTCGTTCGGTCCACGCATATCATCTGGGCGGCAGGCAATAAGGCGTCGCCGCTTCTCACGTCGCTCGGACTTCCCCTGGATGGGTCCGGTCGGATCAAGGTTCAACAGGATCTGACGATTCCAGAAGACCCCTGGATTTTTGTCATCGGCGATGCCGCGCATTCTGCCGATCCTGACGGGAACCCTCTGCCGGCAATCGCTCCTGTCGCCGTGCAGCAAGGTTGCTATGTTGCGAGACTCATTCGTCAGGAGACTGCGCCTGATCAGCGCCGGCCGTTTGTCTACGCGGATCGAGGCATGCTGGCTACCATCGGACGCGCACAGGCCGTCGCGCAGATCGGCCTCTTGCGCCTATCCGGCCTGCCCGCCTGGTTGCTCTGGTGTGTGGTGCACGTCTTTTTACTCATCGAGTTACGCAGTCGTGTGCGGGTGATGTCGGAATGGGTTTGGTACTACCTCACATTCAAGCCGGGCGCAAGAATCATCTATATGAAAACACGCCAGGCTAGCGAAGAAGTGGAACGTCGCCGTCGCGCTCCGCGGGGTCTGACTCGAAGGACTGATCTGGTCCAGAAAGAAGAGATTGAGAAACGGGCCATGTAATATTTCTCGGCCACCGCGCGCTACCTTTTCCGTTTCACTCACCGTGCAGGAAGCCACTGCTGCCCGTC
>JBDTSF010000303.1:0-2129 GCA_039931295.1 Nitrospirota bacterium
GCGCTACCTTGACACGGTAGAGGTCGACGGTTCAAGACCGTCCGCGCCTACCACCTAGCTGACGGTATCTGTTTGCCTCTCGCAGACGGAGGGGGCATGTGTTTTCTTGTGCGTGAATTGCTTGAGTGCAAGTCATGAAAGTTACGCTCAAAGATGGCAGTAGCAGGGATGTTCAAGCGGGCCAGACTGTCGGCTATGCCCTTTCGGTTCTCGGTCTGAAGCTTGGTTCAGACATACTTGCGGCTAAAGTAAATGGCCACACCGTCGATCTCTCACGTGTTTTAACGGAAGATGCTGAAGTGACTCCGTTGAAATTCGACAGCGCTGAAGGCCGTGAGGTCTATCGTCATAGTAGTACGCACATTATGGCGCAGGCTGTCAAAGAGGTGTTTCCTACAGCCCAGTTAACGATCGGTCCGGCCCTCGAAGATGGGTTTTTCTATGACTTTGCCTTTGAGCGACCATTTACTCCGGATGATCTCGGGAAAATTGAGGCGCGAGCAAAGGACATCGTGAAGCGCTCCCTTCCCGTCACACGGGCAGAATTGTCGAAGCAGGACGCGGTGAAGTTGTTTCAAGAACGAGGGGAAGCGTACAAGGTTGAGTTAATCCAAGGACTCGCCGAAGGACAGACGATCTCCATCTATAGTCAGGGTGAGTTCACCGACCTCTGCCGCGGTCCCCACCTTCCTACAACAGGCCATGTCGGAGCATTCAAGCTGTTGAATACGGCAGGGGCCTATTGGCGAGGCGACGAACGTAATCCCATGCTGCAACGAATCTATGGGACATCTTTCCCGACCCAGGCGGAACTCGACGCGCACCTTGCGAGGTTGGAAGAAATTAAACGACGAGATCACCGCAAGGTCGGCAAGGAACTCGACTTGATCTCGATCCAGGATGAAATTGGTCCGGGCCTTGTGCTCTGGCATCCCAAAGGAGCCACCATCCGGTTATTAATCGAGAATTTTTGGCGTGATCAGCATATTCAGAATGGGTACGAACTGGTGTACTCCCCCCACGTCGCCCGGTTAGATCTCTGGAAAACCAGCGGCCATGTCGACTATTACCGCGACAACATGTTCGCGCCCATGAAGGTTGAAAATAGCGAGTACCAGCTCAAGCCGATGAATTGCCCGTTCCACATCATGATCTATAAGTCGCATTTGCGTAGCTACAGGGATCTCCCCATCCGCTATGGCGAGTTGGGAACGGTTTACCGGTACGAACGGACAGGCGTCCTCCACGGTTTGCTGCGGGTTCGCGGGTTTACACAGGACGACGCGCATCTGTTTTGCCGCCCCGATCAGATTGAAAGCGAAGTCAGCCAGGTGCTCGACTTTACATTCTTTGTCCTCGGCACCTTTGGATTCACTGAATTTGAAGTGTATCTTTCGACCAAGCCTGAGAAGTCCGTCGGCTCGGAAGAGAGTTGGGCCCAAGCCACGAGTGCGCTCGAAGCGGCATTGAAGGGGCGAGGAGTCGCTTACCAGATCGATCCTGGCGAAGGTGTCTTCTACGGACCCAAAATCGATATTAAAATCAAGGATGCGCTGGGGCGATCTTGGCAATGCTCAACGATTCAAGTAGATTTCAATAATCCCGAGCGGTTCGAATTAGGGTATATTGGGGAAGATGGCAAGGTGCATCAGCCGATCATGATCCATCGGGCACTGATGGGATCGATCGAACGATTCTTCGGCATTCTGATTGAGCATTTCGGCGGGGCCTTCCCGACATGGCTCGCCCCGGTTCAAGCGATGGTCATGTCGATTACCGACAATCAACGGCCCTATGTGTCAGAGGTTGTCGCTCAACTCAAGACTGCAGGGTTTCGCGCTGAGGCGGACCTTCGGAATGAGAAAATTGGGCTCAAAATTCGAGAAGCGGAAAAAGCAAAGGTCCCATTCATGTTTGTGGTCGGCGACCGGGAAGTGCAGAGTGGAACGCTGGCCATACGAGGCCGGAGCGGAGCCAACCTTGGTAGTATGACCGTCGCGGGGGCGCTCGACCTACTCCGTGCGGACCTTAAGCCGGTCGGGAAGCAACATTCACTAATTCAATAAGAGGTGTCTTATCGTCCCCAAACTACGAGTGAACCGGGAAATCAGAGTGCGCGAAGTCCGGGT
>JBDTSF010000304.1:0-3783 GCA_039931295.1 Nitrospirota bacterium
TGCCTTCGACCACATCCAACGAGGTGGTCATGGACTTGGCTTCTTCAACCGTGATCACGCCATCCTTGCCGACTTTCTCCATCGCTTCCGCGATGAGGTCGCCGATGGTCTTATCGTTGTTGGCTGAAATCGTCCCGACCTGGGAGATCTCGGTTTTGTTCTGGCAGGGCTTGCTCAGCTTCTTGAGCTCGGTGATGACGACTTCGACCGCCTTGTTGATCCCGCGTTGAATTTCCATCGGGTTCGCGCCGGCGGTGATGTTCTTTACCCCTTCACGATAGATTGCCTGGGCCAACACGGTTGCGGTCGTGGTGCCGTCACCTGCTGTGTCACTGGTCTTGCTGGCGACTTCGCGCACGAGTTGGGCGCCCATGTTCTCGTACGGGTTCTTGAGTTCGATTTCTTTCGCAACGGTCACACCGTCCTTGGTGATGGTCGGAGCGCCGAACTTCTTATCGAGAATCGCGTTACGGCCCTTGGGGCCGAGTGTTGCCTTGACGGCGTCGGCGAGCTGGTTCACCCCTCTGAGGATGGACGCGCGCGCTGAGTCACCGTACATCAATTGCTTTGCCATGGTATGCCTCCCTTAAAAAATATCGTCGTCGTGTGTGATGATGATTAGCTGGTGAAGACGCCGAGGATGTCTTCTTCCTTGAGGATCAAACAATCCTCGTCTTCGATGCGGAGCTTACTGCCTGAGTACTTGTCGAAGAGAACCTGTTCGCCGACCTTGACATTCTCAACCTTCTTGCCGATAGCCTGCACGATGCCCCGCTGTGGCTTCTCTTTTGCGCTGTCCGGCACGTAAATCCCGCCGGAGGTTCGATCCAATTCCTCAGTGTAGGTGACGAACACCCGGTCACCGAGAGGCTGAAACCCCTTGGCTACGCTCTTCTTATCTGTCGTTTCCTTTGCTGCAGTGCTCATAGCAACACCCTCCTCATGAAGTTAGACCAAATGAATAGCAACGATGTAGAACAGGTTCGGACTCGATGGTGTAACGGTAGTACTCCAGAACGAGCAGAAGTCCTGATCCTTGGACACGGGAATGAAGATAGCCCCGTGTTTATCCAAGTCAAGGGGGGTAAGAACGAAATTCTTCTACGCACCCTTAGAACACCAATGAGGGGGATCATAACCTATTGAAGATTTGATATGCCAGGATTTCTTTTCTTGAAAAAATGTAACCGATCAGATTCTCAAGTTGTCGAAATCTTTAATATCTTTCTTAATATAGTCACGCAAGCGCTTGATGATGCGGGCTTCGAGTTGCCTGGTTCGTTCTTTTGTAATGGAATACTTGGCGCCAAGGTTGTCGAGCGTGAGTGGGGTTTCTGAGAGGATTCGATTCCGCAAGATGTCTTCGTCCCGTTCGTTGAGTGTCTTGACGAATTCTGCGAGCTTGGCGCGGAAGAGCGTCTGTAGTTGGGTGTGTGCCAACTGCTCATCGGCAGGGACCTGCTGGGCGGGGAGGACGTCCAGCAGGCTGCCTTCCTGGTCCTCTCCAATGGGTTGGTCCAGCGAGAGCTCCCAATTGCCGAGCCGTTGCCCCATCTCAATGACGTCCCGCTCCCGCACATTCAAGCGGTCGGCGAGCAACTTCGTGTCTGGAGCAAACCCCTCTCGTTCAAGCTTGGCCTTCTCTTTTTTGAGGTTATAGAACAGCTTCCGCTGATCTTGGGTTGTCCCGATCTTGACCAGTCGATAGTTGTTCAGCAAGTAGCGAAGGATGTAGGCTCGGGACCACCAGGCCGCATAGGCGTAAAAGCGTACGTTCTTCGATGGATCGAACTTTTTGATGGCATGCATCAGTCCGACATTACCTTCTTGGATGAGGTCCATGTGGTCGGCGCCTGTGTGGAGATATTCGGCGGCAATTGAGATGGACACGCGCAGGTTGGCCATGATGAGCTTGACCGCGGCATCCCGGCTACCTTGGACTTTATATTCATGGAAGAGGCGCAGCTCTTCTTCTTTGGAAAGATAGGGGTGGAGACGGACCTCGGCCAGGTATTGCTGAAGAGCCGTGACTGGCACCACGGCGGTGGATTCGGCGGTGTGAGGATCTTCTTTGGCTGTAGGGTGAGAGGCCTCAGGAGGCAGACCGATCTCGGAGATCTCTTCATCGGACGGACCGAGGACATCCGGCTCGATGGGTTCTTCGTTGAGATCCTTCTTGCGGGGACACATAGCTGTCGAGATTATCATAAGATCCTGCAGCCTGGGTGTTGAAAAATTCGGCCGACGATCGTTCTCTTGCGCAAACGAAACGGCGTCCCCTATGATGGCATGCCCTGGACAGACGCGACAGACATACCGAACACAGTAGGCCGGATCAGATATTATGGCGATTCTGGAAGTATTACGGAGCGGGCATTGGCCGTCCTTAGCTGGAGCGTGGCTGCATTTGACTGTCAGCTTCATGGTCTGGCTGTTGATCGGCGCGATGAGCATTTCGCTCGCGCAAGATCTTCAACTGAGCGATCAGCAAGTGGCGTGGTTGGTGGCATTGCCGCTTCTTGGCGGGGCAGGCCTCAGAATGCTGGCGGGATGGAGCGCCGACTGGGTGGGTGCACGGCTCACTGCCCTGGTGATTCTCCTCGCGGAATTGGCCGCCTTGCTGTGGGGGTGGCTGGGTGTATCTGGTTATCACGAGGCATTAATCTTTGCGCTGCTGCTTGGCGTTGCCGGTGCGAGTTTTGCGGTCTCGTTGCCGATCGCCGGGCGAGCCTATCCGCCGGCAGCGCAGGGGCTCGTATTGGGCCTGGCTGCATCAGCAAACGTCGGGACGGTGCTGATCCTGTTTCTTGCGCCGCGATGGGTTGCCGTGATGGATTGGCACCAGGTCTGCGCGGTGATGGCCAGTATCGTCGTCGTCACACTGGTGCTGTTCATGTTTCTTGTGCCGCAGAGGCAGTCGAACGTGGTGTCCAGTCGTGCCGAATGGTGGCGCAATGCGGTGGAACTCATCCGCCGCCGGTCTGCCTATTGGCTCTGTTTCTTGTATGCCGTCACATTCGGCGGGTTTGTTGGGTTCTGTAGCCTGCTGCCGTTACTGTTGCACGACCTGTATCAGCTGGATGCGGTCATGGCCGGCACCATCGCCGCGGTATGTGGGCTGTTCGGTAGCCTGATTCGTCCGGTGGGGGGCTATGTTGCCGATCGGCTGGGAGGACTCCGGACCCTCTATTATGCGTTGCCGGTCATTGTCGGGTCGTTGGTGGCCGTGACGAGTCCATCGCTCCCTGTGGCTGTGGCCATGATGGTGCTCGCGACCGGTGCGATGGGATTTGGGAACGGCGCGGTCTTTCAATTAGTGGCCGAATGGTTCCCGAAAGACATTGGCCTGGCATCGGGTGTGGTGGGAGCGGCTGGCGGTTTCGGGGGATTTCTCTTGCCTATCGTCACCGCAACCACGAAGGGGTTTACCGAAAGCTACGATACGGGTCTCTGGCTCTTCGCGGGATGTGGAGTCTGTGCCTGGGGAACGGTGATCGTCGCATTGCGGAATCGGGTCGCCTCTGTGGCAGGATCGTCTTCCTGAAGGAGATCCTTGTTGATCGTGGCAGGCGAAAAAATCATGTTACATCTGCAAAGTTAAATGATAAATTGACCCTCCATTGAGAACGAATCACTGACGATCAAATCGTATGGGACCTATGGCCACACCTTTTGATAGCATCGAAGACGCCATTCGAGACATCAAGCAGGGCAAACTCATCATCCTGGTGGATGACGAAGATCGCGAGAACGAAGGCGATCTGGTTATGGCTGCCCAACACG
>JBDTSF010000305.1:0-6707 GCA_039931295.1 Nitrospirota bacterium
TATCGCTATCTGTCGGACGACCATCCGCTTCTGCAGGACTCCGGGGCGCATGTGGAAGTGCTGCCGTTCCCAATCAAGATCAATGTGACGGATGCCACCGTCCAGTTCTTCCCTGAACTCAGAGAAGCTTCGGATCAGGTTCTTCACCCAGGTTTTCCCAAACGCTATTTCTATGCCGATGACCTGTATCCGACGGCGGTCGGGGAGCGGTGCCAACCGGCAATTGTCCTGTTCCCGCATGTTGTTGACGCGCCACAGAGTCACCTTGAGTTGCTTCCCAAGAGCCGGGCATTGGAAGCGCTCTTGCCGCAAGCTCTGCTGGTATACGATCAAGAGGTCGCCAGGCAAGAATTCAAAGTGCTGGCGAAGCTCGTGCAACAGGTCGACTGTTACCGCCTGCATTTCGGTCGCGATATTCTGGACTTACCGAAACTGATCACTCCGTTGCTGGAGAAGGGACGATGAAGGAGCCTCGACAGTTTCCGTGGTCGCCTGAATCAGAGCTGCTGGTCTGGTGCGCACGCACGCACGTCACCGAGGAACTGCGCGCGGACATCTGCTCACGGGTCCAGGAGCCTCTGGATTGGGGACTGATGCCGGATTTAGCCGCGTATCACGGTGTGCTTCCGTTACTCTACCGGAATCTGTCGACCATCTGTCCTTCTCTTGTGCCGGGCGATACGTTGACGAAGCTGCGTCAGAAGACGCAAGCCTGCGCCTTGCTGAATCGATCGCTCGTACAGGAGCTTGGAAATCTGTGTGACGCGTTTGCCGAGCGCAGCGTACCGGTTGTGCCGATTAAAGGTGCGACTTTGGCGTTGTCCGCCTATGGCGATCTGACGCTCCGAGATTTCAGCGATCTCGATCTCCTGATTCCCGAATCTGCGATCGGGGCCGCGCAAGCGGTGTTGTTCGCCCAGGGTTATGAACGGAAAGATCCTTCGAACAACCCTGCGGAAGCTGAGCACGACGAAGGGCCCTATCATGTGTTTATCAAGAAGCGCAGCCTAGTCCGGGTTGATCTTCAGTGGGTAATGGCGCATCAGCACTTTGCCTTTCAACTGGATCGTCCGGAGTTCTGGGCGCATCGGTCGCTGGTGCGGCTGGGGAATTCGACCGTGCAAGGGTTGGCGCCGGAGGAGCTTCTGATTCTTCTCTGCGTGCATGGATCGAAGCATGCCTGGGAGCAGCTCAAGTGGGTGTGCGATGTCGCCGAAGTGCTCCGCTCACACCCGGACCTTGATTGGGAGCGGATCTTTGCGAATGCAACGGCCTGGCATTGCCAGCGATTGATGCACATGGGATTGGCGCTGGCCCATCGTGTGCTGGATGCGCCGATCCCTGAATCCGTCTATGCCCGCTATTCGACCGATGCCGATGTCCGGATGTTGTCCGAGCGCATGCCGGCTAGTCTCTTGGCGAGTCCACGGGAGGGCGTCACTGAGGAGCAGGCCGCGGCCTTCTATTTGACGTTGAAAGATAGCTGGTGGGAACGGTGTCGATTCGGCCTGGTGCTGTGCCGGGACGGCTCTTCAATGGTGGAGAATCCGCCACGCTGGTTCTCCCGTGGCAGGGGGCTCGCGCGATTGGCTCATCTCGTTCGGCCGTGCCAGCGAGCGGTAAGGAATCTGGTTCCCTCTTCAATTCGAGGCGCGATCAATCGATGGGTGGAGCACGGAGGCTGATGGTTCCGTCGAGCCGATTCAGGTTGGGCCGTCCATCCTCCACGTTCGGCGAAGGCTGGGCGACCTTTCCGGCAGGTCCTGTGCGGTGGCGATGGCTGGAATGTGCCTGGCGATTTCTTCCAGTGAGCCCGCGATGAAGCGAGTCGTAAGACAATATTGGATGCTGCTGCAGGTGGCTGTGATCGTGTCCCGGATTCGTTTCCGACTGCGCGGCGAGAGCCTTCCGGTTGTGCTGAAGCGGCTGGCCCCTGGCGCTCTCTCCGGGACGCCTGATTCGGCGCGGTTCGAGGACCTCGTCTACTATGTGGACCGCTGGCTCCAACTCTTCCCCTACAATACGAAGGGGAATTGTTTTCCCCGGTCGTTGGCGTTGTATTGGTTTGCCACACGATCAGGATACCCGGTGTCGTTTCATTGCGGGGTCAGAAAGGACGGGTCCGGACTCGATGGCCATGCCTGGTTGACGCTCGATCGTCAGCCGTTTCACGAGCCCGGCCAGCATTGGCAGCGTTTTACCGTCACCTATTCGTTCCCGCCCGAGCAACCGGTCAACCGTGAGCCGGGCCCGCCTGTGCGCCCACGGAAAGGGACGACGGCGACCATCTGAAGTGAGAACATACGCAACTAACCCCTATGAATAGTCTTTTGCTCCGCATACGTCCCTTCCTTCAAACGGTTCGCCGCGCCCTCTCGTTTGTGTGGGAAAGCAGTCCAAGTCTGGCTGTCGGCAGTATTATCGTGCGCGTAATCCAAGGCCTTTTACCGTTACTCGTCCTGTATCTCACGAAACTATTGATCGATGCCGTGACCGAAGGGCTCAAGACTCCAGCAGGTGAATCTTCGATGACCCACATCACCACCATCCTTGGTGGGTTAGCGGGCGTCGCAGTCGCCAGTGCGATCCTCACCGTTGCGGCTTCTCTCATATCAAGAATTCAATCTCAAGTGGTCACGGACCACATGCATGCGCTCCTCCAGGCCAAGTCAGTTGAAGTCGATCTTGAGTACTACGAGAATGCACAGTATCAAGACACACTGCATCGTGCACAGCAAGAAGCGCCCTATCGCCCGACAGCGATCCTTAATGCGTTACTGCAATTTGGTCAAGACGCGATTTCCTTGCTGGCGATGATAGGCATCCTCTGGTGGCTGCATTGGGGGGTGATTCCGGTCTTGATGTTGACGGCTATCCCATACTTTTTCGTCCGCCTGCAGCAATCCAATCGATTGTATGTGTGGGAGCGAGAACGGACACCGCTTCAACGGAAGGCCTGGTACGTTAATACGCTGCTGACCCAAGCGACGGCGGCGAAAGAAGTCCGGTTATTCGACCTCGGCCCTCGATTGCGGCAATGGTTCCTTGACGCGCGCTCGGTGTTGCGTCGAGAACGGATCGCGTTAGAGCGCCGATGGGTGCTTGCGGGTCTTGCCGCGCAGATTGTGGGAGTGGCGGGTGTGTTCGGCGTCTACAGCTTCGTGGCGGTTCAGACGTATCAAGGGTTGCTCACATTGGGCAGCCTTGTCATGTATTTTCAAGCGGTGCAGCGGGCGTCAGGATTTTTAGAAGGGTTGGGGTGGAGTGTATCAAGCCTCTATGAGAGTAATCTGTTTCTGTCCTCGTTGGATGAGTTTCTGGGAGTGAAGTCTCGTTTGCCGGAGTCGTCACATCCGAAGCAAATTCCCAGACCGATTATGCAGGGTCTGACGTTCGATCGTGTGTCTTTCCAGTACCCGCATGAAGAACGCGTCGCGATACGGGACTTTACCCTTACCATCAAACCCGGTGAGCATGTTGCATTTGTCGGGGCCAATGGCGCTGGAAAGACGACGCTGGTGAAGCTTCTATGCCGCCTCTACGATCCGACGGGAGGGCGCATTACGATCGATGGAACAGATATTCGGGATTATCCCATTGCCGATCTACGTGGCGCCGTCAGCGGGATCTTTCAGGACTTCGTCAAGTTTCAACTATCGGCGAAGGAGAACATCGCCTTGGGTGTACGAGCGTCTGATGTGGATCTTGCTACTGTGACCCAAGCTGCAAAACAGGCTGGAGTCCATGAAGCCATCGAACGCTTGCCGAAGGGTTATGAGTCCTTGCTGGGCAAGTTATTCGACGGGGGACATGAGCTGAGTATCGGAGAATGGCAGAAGGTGGCGCTGGCCAGGGCCATCCTCCGCGATTCTCAGATCCTGATTCTCGACGAACCGACCAGTGCCATGGACGCCAAGGCGGAAGCGGAATTGTTCGAACGGTTCCACGAGCTTGCGCAAGGACGGACGGCGATCTTGATCAGCCACCGATTGTCGACAGTCAAAATGGCCGACCGGATTTTCGTGGTGGATCGCGGCCAGATCGTGGAACAGGGCACCCATGATGACTTGATGGGCCGCCAAGGCCTCTATGCCTCGTTATTCCTCACGCAAGCGCAACACTATCAATAGTCTCTCCCCCTTGATCGCTCCTTTCCTTTGGCAGGCTTGAATAGCGTGGCTTGTTTTGTCGTGCCTGTGGTTTACCCTCCCAGCCAAATGTTCCGGCGTACGTAGTGCTACAGACTGACTTGCGTAGGGGGAGGCCCCTGCTTCTAGTGGTCTAGGCAGAGCGTCCGGCCGGGGCTACTCTCCTCGAAGACATGGCACGCCGTCCTGTCTCCACTGCAGCATTTCTCCAATCTCAGGCGCCGGAGAGGAGTCACCCTCAGTGATTCTCATTCTTGCCGATTCGACCGATCCTTGGGCCACGCTTGTCCATCGGGAGGCTCAACGGACGTGTCGTGATGTCATTTGGGTTGAACCCGTACGGCTTCTGGATAAGATTCTGCTCAATTGGCCAGTCGTGGCCGAGGAAGCGATCGTTCCTGGATCTCTGGACATCAACGGCCGGTTGATTCCCCTGAATGACCTGACCGGAATGTTTGCTCATCTCCCTTTTCCACTCCGGTTGGATCTTGAGGGGCTATCGGACGCTGATGCCCAATATGTGACGAAGGAGGCCACCGCCGCCTGGCTGGCCTTTCTGAATGCCATGCCCTGTCCCGTGGTCAACCGACCAATGCCCGGCGGCAGGCCCACGCTCCTTTCGGGAAGCCCGCTGCTGGCGACGCTCGCGCGGGATCATGGGTTTCTTCTTCCGGCTTCCCACTGTACATCAAGTCAAGCTGATGCCCTGCAGCAATTCAAGGCTTGGGGCGAGTCGGCTTATCTCAAGCCTCTCGGGTCAATTGAGCCGGGTCAGTTCCTGTATTCGTCCGATGGAGTTGAGCAGATCTGCCGAGTCATGGAGCAACAGGCGGTCTCGATGCAAGCCATCCCGCACGGGCAGCGGGTGGCTGTGTATGTCGTCGGGGAAGAGGTCGTCGCGACCGTCCTGCAGCTAAGTGAGGACGTAACGCAGCGGATAGAGATGCCGTCGGTACTGTCAAAACGCTGTCTCGGTCTTGTGGGTGATTTGGGACTCACGTTTGCCGAATGCCAGTTCATTGTGACCCCTGAAGGGCCAATCTATTGCCTCGACGTGAGCAGTGCTCCAGGATTCTGGTGTTGTCCGCAAGAGGTTCAACCGCAGATCGTGTGCCGCCTGGTCGAATATCTTTCCAAAATGAGGAGTCTATCGCGTCATGATTCTCCTAATGGGCCCAATGGCCGACCCAGTGCTCGCGAACGTCTGTGCGAGACTCGCAGCCCGCAACGCTGACCTCATGCTCGTCCATCCGGAGTCGGAAGGGGATAGCTGGGATATCACGTGGTCCACTGAGGGGGATGCCATGGCCGATTGCTTTCGCATCGGGGAGCGCACCATCCATCTATCCGATATCGACTCGGTGTATCTCCGGTCGTTGGGCAGTCGTGCAGCATCGACTTCTCGCGATCGGATGATCGTGACAGCGCTCTGGGAATTTGCCGAAAGCCTTCCGGTCCTGGTCGTCAACCGGCGCCAGGCCGGGCATACGAACATGTCGAAGCCCTATCAGCAGCGATTGATTGAGCAGTATGGCTTCCTGGTTCCGAAGACCCTGGTGACGATGGTGCCGGAGGAAGCGCGCCGCTTCTATGACGCCTGTCAGGGGCGCGTCATCTACAAATCGATCAGCGCGGAGCGATCGATCGTGAGGCCACTCACGCCAGAGGATTTCTCTCGCTTGGAGCAGATCCGATACTGCCCTGTGCAGCTACAGGAAACAATTCCCGGTACGGACCTGCGTATCCACACGGTGGGGGGCCGCCTGTTTGCGACCGAGGTGCTGTCGGATGGGGCGGATTACCGGTATGCCGAGCGAGAAAACAAACAACGCACGATGCGGGCGGTCGAATTGGAGCCAGGCTTACAGACCCGTTGTCTCAATCTTGCCAAGGGACTGGGATTGAGCCTGAGCGGGATCGATCTACGTCGGACACCGGATGGCGCCTATTACTGTTTCGAAGTCAATACCAGCCCGGGGTTTACCTTTTTCGAGAACTATACGGGTCAACGGATCGGCGATGCTTTGGCCGATTTGCTTTGTGCCGGGAGAGCGTAATCGTGGAATGTGCATACGTTGAAAAGGAGGGATTGCAATTATGAGCAGGCAACCGTTTATTACCGCCGACCTGAGACCGGATATGGCCGTGCAGTCTGATCCGGCGCAGCCGAGGCTTACTGGTCATGCGACGACAGCGCAATTGGCTGATGCCGCACGGGCCTTGTTGTCCGATGAAGAACGGCAACAGGTGGAGCGTGGGCAGCAGGACAAACATGAGCAACTCATGGCAATCGTTCCCCAACCAAATCCCAATGTGCAGGGCACGACGCTGGAAGGAGAAACCGTGTTACTCGATCTCAGCACGGGCCGTTACTACACACTCAATCGGGTGGGAACGTCGATCTGGGAGTGTTGTACCGGTCATCAGTCGCTCCAAGAGATTCACGCCACGCTCTGCATACGGTTCGAAGCCTCGTCGGAACGCATCGCCGACGATCTCGTCGCTCTCGTGACACATCTGGGTCACGAGGGACTCTTAACATTGGAAAGGAGGTGAAGA
>JBDTSF010000306.1:0-2682 GCA_039931295.1 Nitrospirota bacterium
TGATGGGGGTGTTACTGGCGCGCGAAGCGAGTACGGCTGAACAGGCCATTCGCGAGTGGATCGCAAGCGGGGCACTCCAAAGGCTGCCGGAGCAATTACGCACATGGCCGGTTATCGGAGGGCTCCTTCAGCAGTTCAATGATAGGGTATTATTGACGCCAGATTCCTTGGAGCAGGGGCTTCTCTCGGCTGCGACGTTCCTCAGTCGTTTCTTTCTTGATCAGGTCGGCGATCTGCTGAAGAATGCATTTCTGCTCGTGACCGATTTCTTTCTCATGCTTTTTGCCCTGTTTTTTCTCTTCAAGGATGGGAAGCAATGGTTGGCGTCCCTCCAGGAAGTGATTCCCCTGGAGACGTCCCATAAGCAGAGAATTGTCGATCGCGTGGATCTGACCATTCGTGCCGTGGTGAAGGGGATAGGCGTGACCGCGATTATTCAAGGTCTATTCGCGGGACTGGCCTATGGGGTCCTCGGGGTGCCGTTTCCCGTCGTATTGACGGCAGTGACAGTGATTCTTGCGCCGCTCCCCTTTGGCGGGACTGCATTGGTGTGGGGGCCTGTTGTCCTGTACTTCCTCACGGTCGGTCCGATGTGGAAAGGGCTGGTCATGCTGGGCTGGGGAATCGGCGTCGTGTCGATGATCGATCAGTTCCTTCGACCCTGGCTGATCGGGCAAGCGGTCCAGATCCCAGTGTTCTTCCTCGTATTCAGCGTCCTAGGCGGACTGGCACTCTACGGCATCATTGGACTCTTTATCGGGCCGGTTCTGGTCAGTTTGTTGATGACCACGATCCAGATTTACCGGGAGGAATATTACGGAGCTGAAACCGGTACACCATCTGGTCCGGCCACTCCGTCCTAATTCAGAAAAACCGTCGTTCGTGAAACGTGAAACGTATCTCGCAGGCCGAGAAGTTCTCTGTCTGCGAACGACGATTCATGAGTGACGAGGGTGTCCCTGCTCTCTCGATATGTTCAATCCAGTGGAATCGTAATCGCGATCCCGCCCATCACATCATTGAGTTTAAAGTCCCGTTTCGGGCTGAGCAGATGTCCGTTGTGGCAGTCGACACAGCCCTGTGAGACGGCGAGATCGGGATAGATCGCCTGAAAGTATTGCTTCTGTCCACTGTTCACGATTCCAGTGACCGGTAGGTCTGGATTCTTTCTGAGAGACTCCAGTGCGTTGCGCTCCAGGTCGCTCGCCGGAGCGTTACGTCGGTAAATAGGCCAGAGTCCAATTAGTCGATACCGCACCCCGCTTCCGCTCTCCGCTGCCAGCTTGCCTGAATGCTGGAGAAACTGGGCCGGCAACATCAGGGCGTTTTCCAGCTCCCAATGTTCAGATGCGGTCGTGACGCCTTTCGCCTGAAGCCGATTGACGATTTCCGTCGTGTAGAGCGTGCGATCGGCCTTGATGACGGCATAGATATAGGCCGCCGCTTTCTCCGGGGGAATGCCGGGCGATGTCGTGCGCTCTTTCGCGGAGAGAACGGAGGGCCCCCACCCCAGTCCTGAGATTAGGATGGTGAGGGCTGTGGCGAAGAGCGCGACGTTGACTCGGTACATGAAGCCTCCTGTGTGGGTGGCCGGTGAGAGATGACCGGGAGGGTGACGATGCAAGAGGTGCCGTTCCCCTCCTGGCTCTCGATTCTGATATCCCCTCCGAATTTCTTGAAAATGCGGCGTGCGACAGTCAAGCCGAGTCCGGATCCCTCGCCCTGGCCTTTGGTGGTAAAGAACGGGTCGAAAATCTTCGACAGATGCTGTTGAGGAATACCGGGACCTGAATCCGCGATCGTGGTTACGACAGAGGTATCGGTAAGGGACGTCGAAAGGCCTAAGATGCCTCGACCTTTCATCGCCTGAAGGGCATTCGTCAACAGATTTGTGAAGGCCTGTCTAAGCTGATCGGGGAGAGCCGACACACAGGTGTCTCCCGCGTAGGTTTTTTGAATGACAAGTTCTGAGCTGTCCATACCGTCTGTGAGTGTGGTGATGGCCCGATCGAGTTCTTGTTCGAGGTGAACCGGTTGCCGCTGGTCCGATGTCTCGCGAGCTGTGACGCCGGTGAAGTCTCGAATGATCGAGGCCATTCGACGCCCGTGCTGGACGATGTCGCGGGCATAGGATCTGACACGGTCAAGGTTGGGTTCTTCTTCGATGGCTTCTCCAAGTCCGAGAATGCCAAAAAGCGGATTATTGAGCTCATGCCCAATTCCGGCTGTGAGGGTTCCAAGGCTGCCTGATTTCTCTGCCTGGATGAGCTGGTCTTGGAGCCGGCTCTCGTCAGTCGTGTCCCTGAAGACAAGGCCGATCCGATCTTCCCCCTGATTTCTCCCTGCCATGTGGAACCACTGATAGTGATACCGTCGTGGACCAATCTGAATTTCTTGTCGGTGACCTGGTCTCGCCGCACCCATCAGAGGGGCCAACGGGTCACGGGCAGTATTGGTGACCGCGGCGTCCTCTTCCCCTGATGCCGTCGTGGCATGTTCTCCGTTTCCCGCGCGTCTGAATTCTTTTCGCAGGTGCTCTCGCACAGCCGCATCGACGGGGAGTACATCGAACAATGGGATTGATCGGGCCGAATCAAGTATGGATTGAAAGGCCGTGCGTCCGACTTGATTGATGTACTGCAGCTGTTCCTCGTGATTGACCATGATGATCGGGGTTGGGAC
>JBDTSF010000307.1:0-3458 GCA_039931295.1 Nitrospirota bacterium
CCCTCCGTTTCCATCTTCTTGTGTGCAGCTTTGGCCGAGGCGCCAGGCGGCTTGGTATTCTTGTGGCACTCCCGGCAGGTGACGCTGTCCCAATTCTTCAGCGACATGCGTGCGTAGTGGGCCATAATCTGCCGGCGCTCGTTGAATTTCTCGACCGTCGAGTAGTCATACTTCATCTCCGCGAGCACGGCCCGCGTCCCGTCATACACGTGCGTCCACAGGGCCAGATGGAAGTTGCCCAGGCCCTGGGGGACGTGGCAATCCTTGCAGCCCGGATCGGCTCCGAGCGCGCCATAGTGCGAGGACTTCTTCAGCTCCTCATACGGGTAGGTCTGGGAATGACAGCTGACGCAGAACTCGGTCCTAGAGAGGGCGTGCTCCCCGCCGAAGACCACGGCGATGGCTCCGACCATAATCAGTGCGCCGACAAGCAGGGCGCCGCCGGACAGGCTCAGGTATTGTCGTAATTTTCCTGCCATGATTCCTCCTTGTCTATCGCAGCCGATTTGGCCGTACACTGGAAATCCTCATGGAATGTGAAGCAAGGCGGTCCATACCCATTCATGTTTGTGCTCGGAACATTCATCACATCTTCATGCTCTCGTCGGATAGTAAGGTTTTTGCTGTGATCATCTAGTCTCATTGCCTCACCGCGTCGACCGTCTACTTCTGCTGGGCCTGGCTTTCGAGCCCCCGTGCACAGCGAAAGCCTGTCCCATGAGTCTGCAGCGCGAATCCGCCGCGCCCACGCGCCGTCGTCGTGATGTCCGAGATCGGGCTATGCCACGATCCCCCACGAATCGATCGGACCACGCCTTTTTTCTCAGGACCCTGCGGATTCCGATCCGGCGCATGCTGGTAGTATTCGGCGTCATACCAATCCTGCACCCACTCTCGAACATTACCGGACAGATCTTTCACCCCGTAGGGTGAGTCGCCACCAGGTAAGGATCCAGCTGGGTGCAATGTGTGCTCCTCCTCCCACTCACGGTCAAAGTTCGCCCGCTTCGACGTCGCTGGTTCATTGCCCCAGGGGAAGAGGCGGCCATCGGTGCCGCGAGCAGCCTTCTCCCATTCCGCTTCCGTCGGGAGCCGCTTCTTGGCCCAACTACAATAGGCCTTGGCGTCGTACCATGTCGTCTGTACGACCGGAAGCTGTTCGATCCCCTTCACGGACAGGAGCGGGCCGGTGCCATAGGGATTAGGAGGGCTACGATGGCCCGTGGTCGCGACGAACACCAGAAACCGTGCATTCGTCACTTCGACTTGATCGATGGCAAACTCATCGAGGTACACAGATCGCTGCGGCCTCTCATCTGCACGGCCTGTTCCTTCTGGATTTCCCATCAAGAACTCTCCAGCAGGAATTGTCACCATGACGACCGGATCAAGCTCTTTTGAGGCCGGCGATGCTGCGACGACCGGTGAGATGACTGCCGCAGATGCGAGTGCCACCATCGCAACAATAGCGCGCCAGCGAGTTCTTCTCTTGAGGCCTTGTGTCATTTCTTCTGCTCCTTGCTCCCCTCGATGGCTTTGGTGGTATGGACCTTCACCTGGCTTACGAGACGCTGCACCTCTCGCTCGTCTCCCCGCTCAGCTGCCTCCTGCGCCTGAGTTATGAGGGTTCTTGATTCATGCAGGTGCTCTTCGATTTCGGCCTGCAGGGCAGGCGACGCGACCGTTCCGCCTAACGCCGCGCGATGGTAGATCTCCCACGCCTGGTCCACATCATGCTCGGCCTGATGCACCGCCTGGACCTTATCCGGTTGCGGATGCCGGGCAGTATCGATAGGATCGGCCTGGAGGGGTGAAGCCCCGAGTAGCGCGATGAGGACTATCCCTGGGAAAAGAATCTTGTCGTGTATCATAGGTGCGCCTCCGTTACGGTCAAACCCATGAAAAAATCTCTTTCAGCCTTCTCTTACGGCCGCTTGATCGATTGCTCAATCAACTGTCGAAGCTCCAGGAGTTCCACATTCTTTGGGTCAATGGCCAGTCCCTGGTCGACGGCCTGTTGGGCCTCTGCAAACCGCTCTCGTCCCATTTCAACGTAGGCCACGACGGAGGCATCCTTGATTCGCTCATCGATTTCGAGTGGGGCGGTCTTGGCACAGCGAAAGCCCAAGCCCACGCCGTAGCTGTTATTAAGCGGGTGATTCCAGAACCGGTGCGTTGCCTTGGTCGTGCCTTCCGGCGCGATCCACGATCCCCCTCGAATCACCCGCTTTTCACCAACCGTGAGCCGGTCTACATAGGTGCCGGTTCCACCTATCCACACGGGTTTTGCCGGACCGGTCGGATTCACCATGGTTTCCAGCCGGCCATAGTAACGGGGGTCATACCAGTCAGCGACCCACTCGAAAACATTGCCGGCCATGTTGTACAGGCCGTAATAACTGGCTCCATCTGGATAGGAATCCACCGGCATGGTCGCATCGCGATTCTTGCCATAATTGGCTTTGGCTGGATCGAAGTCGTTGCCCCAGGGGTAGAGGTTTCCCTCGGGACCACGAGCCGCCTTCTCCCACTCTGCTTCGGTCGGAAGACGTTTCCCGCGATATTCACAGAAGGATTTGGCGTCATCCCAATTCACCCCGACCACGGGCTGTTGCGGCTTGTTCAGGCGGGGATCGTCCCAGTAGGCCGGGGCCGGATGACCGTTCGCCTTGACGAACTCGCCATAGTCTTTGTTCGAGACTTCATACGTATCCATGAGGTATGAATCCAAGAACACCATATGGGCTGGACCTTCGTCACGGAGCGCCTCGGCGGACCAGGGGGCCTTCATCCGCCGGTCGTACGGCGTAGGCTTTTTTCCTGAGCCTATAGGCTCTTCCTTGTCGAGCCCCATCACCGATCCCTCTTGTCCGATGAACCGCATCTCCGTGGGTATCAAGGGCTCCTCCGCACGGACCGGTCCGGTCAATATTGGGAACCCCGCCGCCAGTGCCACGATCACAATGGTGTGTGCTATCTGCATTGCAGACCTCCATCACAAGTTGGTTCCCTGATGGGGCGGCTTCGCCGCCCTCCCATACGTCCGGTTCAGCGACGGTTCGGCGTCGCCTGCTGCCTGTTAGGTATCTTAGCTGTATCAAGGTCTCTCATCTCACGTAACGCGGCTTGTGCGATTCCCTGCAACATCCCACTAAACACAAACTGGTGCGGCAGGTAGAGCGTGTACCAATAGATCTGCCCGATCAGTCCCACCGGATCGAAGATGGCGGTCTGCCTGATCGTTGTTGACGAGCCGACCCCCGTGACCTCGAACTCCAACCAGGCCCGTCCGTACAAATGCATCTCGGATTTGAGCCGCAGGCGGCGGTTCGGCTCAATCGACTCAACGCGAAACGAGTCGACCGTATCACCGACGCGAAGAGTCGTGGAAGAAGGCCGTCCTCGTCTCAAGCCCACGCCCCCTTCGAGCAGGTCGATGAAACCGCGCACCCGCCACA
>JBDTSF010000308.1:0-12150 GCA_039931295.1 Nitrospirota bacterium
TTCCAATGCTCCAGCAAAGGAACTACCTGTCGCCTCAAGACGAGCAGGGGGCCCGGCGCATCCTTACCGCAGCTGCATTGACCTACGTGGCGGCTTCCCTTGCGAGTCTGCTGAACCTGTGGCGGTGGATCGCCTTCCTACGGCGATAGTTGATGTCACTGCAGCGGAATGTTGTCAGATGAGTTCTGTGCAGGGCTAGCCAACCCCCAGGGCCTTCGCGCCGCCATCGAAATTTGAAACCGTGGACTGGTTGGTCTTGAGTGCCAGGAGGTGCTTGAAAGCCATGCGCCCAGCTGATGCTGTCGCTCAGCGAACTCCGCTCTCAGATCCTGAAGATGGAGGGATGATGGATTGACCAGGGTTAGATGACTTGAAAGGGATCACGGGTATTGGCGGCCACCAACTCACCGCAGGCAGTACAGTGATAGTTATCTGTCAAATAATTGTTGTTGTTGTGTTCCAACTCCAGGTGCAGATGCCGACAAGGTGGATTATCCCCCTCTGCCCACTTCTCGCGTAACGCAGCCGCTTGTGTTTTGGTCATGATATCCACCTCCATTGGCTGACATCGTTGTTTAACCAATTATCATCTAACAAATTGGTCAACGAGATCAACAAAAGATTGTCCTGCCGTAATTAAATTCTTGGCTGACTCTTGAGTATTGTACACCATTCGTTCCGCAAAGAATTCAGCCCGTTTCGAGTTTCCACTTCTTAGCAGGGCGTTGAGAAAGTACTTGTACGCTCCGGAACCATGCGGGTCTGGCTGGACAGAGACTTGTTCAGAATCCGTCGCAGGTCGTCCAGCAAGGCCATGGCAAGCGAAGAAAGGAACTCGTACGGAGTGCCGTATGCTGAGCCTCTGAGCGCCACGAGAATGCTGTTGGTGGTCTTTGTCGGCATTCCCGCCAAAGACTAGCAGTCGCCATCCCGCTCCTGTTTGGCCGTCATCGAGGCTCTTGGCCTGATACCGAGAAGTTTCCCACTCCTCCGAAAGGGTTAGATTAAGGCTGAGCCGGGGGAAGTCACGTTTCACTAACCCTTGCGGTGTTCGTGCTATAAAACACCCACCCACTGCATTCTTCTGCCGAGTATCCCCTCTTCGGGAGGGGCCTTTATCCCCTCTCTTTAGGGATTGTCGAAATTCTTGAGTGCGGTATTCTCACACTATCGTGAGAGATAGAGAAACCTCGGCGGAACCATTGTGGAGGCACCGATGAAACTGAACCACCCCGTTCTCAAAATCAACACCCAGAAAGCTCATTCGCTCTTAGATCGACGCTATGCGGAGCGAGTTCCCATTCGATACCAAATCACTTACTTCGGTGAAGAAGGCGCACGATTCGTCGCCGGCGAGGGGGCCTTGAAGGACCTTTCTAAAACTGGCTGCAAGATCTTGGGTGCGGCACCGAGCTCCCTAGGCAGCCGCCTCACTCTGCTCCTAGACCTTGAGGACGGGCACACCCCCATGCGTCTCACCGATGTCATTGTCTCCTGGATCTCCAAAGATTCGTTTGCTGTCAAATTTCCCAAGCTGTCATCAGACGAAAGCAAGCGACTGCAAGACGTTATTTGGAAAAATATGAGTGTGTCGGCCTTAGACGATCGCCGAACGGCATTCCGAATCCTCTAATCATCGATCCAACGTTACGGAGGAGACTATGTGCCCTGACACCACCATTCCTCCCGCTACAGCAGCCGAATTCTCTGGTCAGTCAGAGCGTCGGCATAGCAGTCGTGCTCCGACATTTTTTTCATTGCTCTATTCCTGCATGGATTCCGGCCAGATGTTGATCGGTGACGGTGTCGTTTCTGATCTCTCATCGAGAGGGATTGGCATTCGTGGCAATCAATTGGTCGCGCCCGGGGTAACCGTCACCCTCTTTATCGACCTTCCTGGAGTGGAAGAGCCTTTTTGCATTACCCAGAGCAGAGTTTCCTGGGTTGAAGGATGCCGATTTGGTGTGGAGATGGAGGCTCTGACGTTGGAGGAGAAGAATTACTTGCGATTCAACTTGTGAGTTCGTGTAACCGTCTCAGGCCGTGCCATCGGCAACTGAGGCCAGCAGGAACTAGGAGGTGCCATCATGAAACGAACATCGATCACATCGAGAAGAGGGCTTCAGCCTATGGTTGAAGCTGTCAATCGGAGACATGATCCTCGGCCGTCGGTAGAGTTTGGATTGATGTACTCGGCGCAAGAGCCTACCGGCGAGGTTCTCATGGGCGATGGCATGGTCACGGATCTCTCGCCTACGGGATTGGGTATTCGAGGCAACGCTTCTGTCTCGCCGGGGAAAGAGCTTACAATTTTTCTCTACCTTCCCGACGGGCAAGATCCGTTGTTCGTGATGGAGGCAAAGGTAGCGTGGGCCTCAGGCCATCGGTTCGGAGTCGAGATCCTTAAGATGAATTTACGGGAACACAACCGCCTCCGTTACTTTTTACGCGCGAATGCCGCGCACTTTGATTAGGCTGATTGTTGGCTTGCTGGGATTGCAACGACATGTTGACGAAAGACAGGCAAGTCCTAACGCTACAGTTCAGGTCTCTCTCCAGGTCATGGGCAGTATCGGCTTGGGCTTGTGGAAAATGAACGCATACGGAATCGAACCCCTTCTCATCACGGCACGAGGACAAACCCGTTTACACTATTTCAATCTGAAGGCGCATGACTCCCGCCACACCCCAGGGGAGGATTTTCTCGTGCATCCTCGTTGACCATTGTCGCCTGCAACGGTCATATCTGAAATCCTTGATATGATGATAGAGCTTGAGCTGCGAGGCAGAGAAGGGTAGAAGCCCGAACCGTTCTCTGTCCAACCCCTAGTCATCAGACCAGTGTCAAGACATGTCAATGCATGAGTGCGATTCCGCTCTCATTCCACCACGTGCCTGGTTGAAGGCCTGACAAACCCCGAGCGCGACGCCATTACTGAAGTCCATGCCTCGTGCGGGTATGGGATTGTCCACATGGGCCGATGCCGATCAATAATTAGCCAACACGACGAGCAGCAAAGGATGGCCCACCAGGAGAATCAGACCAGGTAGTTTCCTTCAACTCCGTAACGCCCAATAAGGCTCCTGACAAGCGTATTAGGCGTTCCGGTCAAGGGCTTGTTGCTGTGAAACAGGGCATGCTAGGATCAAGGTGAGTGAATACTTACTTACCATGAAGAAGCAAGCCGCACAGGGGAGGGACGAAAACGGGCAGCGGGTTTCTGCCGGCGATCGTCAGGCCAGCCTCATCGCGGCTGCCGCTTCGCTCTTTGCTGCAAAAGGATTCAACGGCACCACCACAAAAGAAATCGCCAAAGCGGTGGGAGTGAGCGAGGCGTTAGTCTTCAAATACTTTCCAACGAAACGGACGCTCTACGCGGCAATCCTGGCAGAAAAAGTGACCGTGAATGAACTCCTTGATGTCGTGGAAGCGGCGGTCACAAAACGAGATGACCACCGTGTGTTTACGATGATAGCGAGTTATCGGATTCGCCCCGGTGCCGACTCAACGTTCTTACGGCTCCTCTTATTCAGTGCGTTAGAGGGACACGAACTCTCCGAGTTGTTCTTCGGTAAGCACCACAAAGTATTCTACGATTACCTTGCCGCGTACATTCGCACAAGGATCGAAGAAGGGGCATTTCGCTCTGTCGATCCTCTTCTGGCAGCTCGCGCTTTCATCGGCATGGTCGTCCATCACCGACTACTTCATGAGATCTTCGGAGTCCCGATGCATCAATCTCATGAAGCCACAGTCGCCACCTATGTCGATCTCTTTCTCGCCGGCCTGATCAGGATGCCGATTGGCCGCAAGTCGTGGAGTCGGCGTTTGCGATGAACCCCTTAAAACAACATCCGATTATCACACTTGGGGTGATCATTTTTTTCGCGGTCACAGCGCTCGTTGTGTTTCGCTTAAGCAGCGGCGCCAAGACAGACACTCGTAAACCCCGTGTTATTACTGTTGCCACTGTGGCGCCATTCAAACGGGACCTTGATATTCGATTAACGTATACCGCCGACATTACCCCCAACCAGGTGGTCAATTTGTTCTCACGGGTCGATGGCTACATTGCCAAGGTCTATGTCGAGAAAGGAGACTTGGTGAAAGCTAACCAGCTCCTGATCGAAATCGATCACGCGGATTATCGGCACGCTGTTAATCAAGCCAAGGCAAACCTGGCCGCAGCCAGAGCGAGAGTCGCGCAGCAGGAGGCCAGCGTCAGGAACACGACCCTGACTCTCAATCGGATGCAGGCGCTGATCAAAGACCAGTTTGTTTCGCAGCAAGATCTCGATAACGCACAGGTCGCATACGACACAGCAGCGGCGGCGCTCGATTCGCTCCGCGCACAGGTCCAGCAGATGGACGTTGCCCTGGCACAGGCCGAGACAAACCTGGCCTACTCGTATATCCGTGCGCCTTTCCCGGGCTATGTGGCTGAGCGCAACCTCGATCTCGGTTCCTATGTCAGTGGGACAACCGGCGGTACCTCTACCATGTCCCGAGGGATTCTCACTCTTCATGAGATCCAGACAGTCCGTATTTTGATCGAAGTCGTCGAGAAGGATGTTCCGCTCATCCAGGTGGGTCAACAAGCAGAAGTTCGCGCTGAAGCCTATCCGGATCGCGTCTTCGAGGGCATCGTTACCCGTATTGTTCAGGCGTTGAACCGAGCGACCCGAACAATGACGATCGAGGTCGATCTTCCCAACAAGGATCATGTCTTGAAAGGCGGCATGTTTGCCCGTGTAGAGGTCCTAGTCGGCACTCATCGAAACGCGATTCAGATCCCCATCGATGCGGTAAGTCGATTGGAAGACTCGCAATATGTCTATATCGTGCGCGAAGGAAGGGCTCAACGGGTACCGGTGGAAATTGGAGTCCGTGACGAGAACCGAGTGGAGATCACCAAGGGCTTGGTTGGATTGGAGCAGGTGATCATCTCCGGAAAAGACCTCGTACATGATGGTGCCGCTGTGCAGACACAATCTCCCGAACCGGAAAAGCGTGAGGGGTAAGGCGTGAGGCGTATGCTGAAGATATCATCCTGCCTTCCACGTCCCTGTTCATCTCCTGACGCCTCACCTCTTACGTTTCACGTTTCACGTTTCACATCTTCATCATGTGGCTGACCCTCCTTGCGCTTCGCAACCGCATCGGCGTCCTGATGTTGTCGCTTGCCATGGTCATCCTAGGTGGCACCTCCGTCCAGCGGTTACCGGTCGATCTCTTCCCGCAGATTCAAGTGCCCGTCGCCTTCGTCGGTGTCATCTATAAAGGCGCGCCACCGCTCGACATCGAACAGAGTGTCGTCTATCCCATCGAAAAAGCCGTCAGTTCCGCCTCGAATGTCGATCATGTCGAGTCGTTCGCCAAGCAGGGTATGGGCGCAGTGCAGATCTGGTTCAACTGGGGCGCAGATATTGATGTCGGCCAGATGGAGGTGATGCAACGCGTCACCCAAATCCTCAATAGCCTCCCGCCGGGCATTGGGCAACCCTTCATCGTCAAGTTCGACGTCTCCAATATCCCTGTCTCTCTCGTGACGGTCTCCAGCGACGATCTGGACGAACGGGCCTTGTACGACCTAGCTTCGAATACGATTGCACCACAGATTGAACAAATTGCCAACGTTGCTGCTGCCACCGTGGAAGGCGGGAAGATCCGCCAAATCAACATTAACCTCGATCCGGCGCTGTTGAACGCTCGAAGTCTGTCAATCCTGGACGTCGTCAAGTCCGTGAAGGCCGCCAACCTCATTCTTCCATCGGGTGACATCAAGGCCGGCAATCTGGACTACAATGTCTTCACCAATAATCAGTTTCGCACGGTCGACCCGATTCAAGACGTGATCGTGAAGGTCAATCCACAGGGCAGCCCCGTGCGCGTACGGGATGTCGGGACCGTGACCGATTCATCGGACATTCAGACCAACATTGTGAGGACGGACGGGGCTCGAGCCGTGTATCTTCGGGTGAACAAGCAGCCTATCGCCAACACCGTGGCGGTGGTGGATGCGCTGCGCAAGGTTCTGCCGAAGCTGATCGGTATTCCGTCTAGCGTGAAAGTCGGGATTTCCTTCGATCAATCGGTCTATATCCGCCAGTCGATCAGCAACCTCATCGAACAGGCGCTGCACGGATCGTTGTTGGCCGCGTTGGTCATTTTGATTTTCCTCCGTAGTGTGACGAGCACGCTGATCATTTCCGTCGCCATTCCTCTCTCGATCATGGTGACCTTCATCGTGCTGTACTTTTCCGGGCAAACGCTCAATGTGTTCACCCTGGGAGGCTTGGCCCTCGGGATCGGCCGGCTCGTTGACGATTCCATCGTAGAACTCGAAAACATTCAACGCCACCTCAACACGTCGCCCCGCCGCTGGAACGCCATCCTGGAAGCGGCCCGCGAAGTGGCGATGCCCATTCTCGCCTCGACGGTCACCACGGTCGTCGTGTTCCTCCCGATTTTTTTCGTCGCCGGGATTGCCCGCTTGCTCCTGATTCCCCTGACGATCACGATTGCGATTTCACTATTCACCTCTTTCTTCGTCTCCCGCACGGTCACCCCTGCACTCTGCTACAGATTCCTCAAGCCAGAACAAGAGTCTCACCGTTCGATGCCGGCATGGTTCGTGCGCCTGATGGATTGGAGCCGCGGACAATACGAGTCGTTAGATAAAGGCTACGAGGAATCGCTCCGCTGGGTCTTGGCTCATCGCTGGCGTTTCATTATTGGTATCCTGCTGCTTTTTGCCGCGTCTCTCGCACTGGCTCCCCAAATCGGCACAGAGTTTTTGCCGGTGTCGGATGAAAGCCAGTTCCGCGTCGTCCTGCGCGCACCGGTTGGGCAGCGAGTGGAAAAAACCGAGCAGCAAGTGGCTGAGATCGAACGTGTCTTGCGGGCACAGATTCCTGCTGAAGAGCTGGAAACGATCGTGTCTAGTACCGGTGTGCTCGCGCAGGGGCGCTCCTCGCTGTTCAATCCGAATACCGGCCCCCATACATCGAGTATTTCCGTCCATCTTGTGACACCGGACAAACGAACCAGAAACCAAGTGCAAATCATGAACGAGGTGCGACCCAAAGTTCTCAAGCTTTTCCCGGGTGTCGCGATGTTTTTCGATCCAGGTGGGCTCATCAAACGAATTACCAGCTTTGGATCGCAAAAATCCGTCGACGTGGAAATCTACGGTTACGATTTCGATCAGGCGAGGGGAGTGATCCGTCAGGTCGAAAACCTGATGAATCAAATACCGGGTGTGGCCGATATCGAAGTCAGTCGAGAAGAGAATTACCCTGAAGTCAATGTGGTGGTGGATCGAGAGAAGGCGGCTCTCCTGGGCGTGAGCGAAACGGACGTGGCCAACGCCGTGCTGTTCTCTCTCAACGGCAACGGCCCGACCGACCCTATCATTTACACCGACCCTCAAAATGGGAATGAGTACTACATTAGCGCCTGGCTCGCGGAAGAACATCGAAAGGATTTCACTGATATTGAGAACATCGTGTTGATCGGGCGAGCTGGAGAACCAGTCCTTCTCAAGAATGTTGCCTCCCTTAAGCTCAACGCTGGCCCGGTCAAGATCGACCGCAAATACTTTCAGCGGGTGGTTCATGTGACCGCTAACCCTGTCGATCGGGACCTTGGTGCCGTCACCTCCGATCTGGAGGCAGGCTTAGCTAAGATCCAGCTTCCCACTGGATTCAGCATCCGGTTGGCCGGCCAGATTCAACAGCAACGAGAAACATTTGAGGGCTTGCTGTTTGCCACGGCTCTGGCGTTGGTCCTCGTCTACATGGTGATGGCGGCGCAGTTCAAATCTCTGATCGATCCCTTCATCATCATGTTCTCGGTTCCGATGGGCTTCCCAGGCGTGATTCTGATCCTTTTCCTGACCGACACCACGCTCTCCACGACGTCGATGATGGGCGTCATCATGATGTTGGGCATCGTGGTCTCGAACGGTGTCCTGCTGGTGGATTATACGAACGTGCTACGGCGGCGAGGGCAAGAGTTGCATCACGCGGCAGTCATCGCTGCCCGGACGCGACTCAGGCCGATATTAATGACGTCGCTTGCCACGGTCCTAGGGCTGCTCCCCATGGCCATCGGTTGGGGGACTGGTGGTGAAACGAATGCCCCGTTGGCGAGGACGGTTGTCGGAGGACTCAGTTTTTCAACGGTCCTCACGCTTTTTCTCGTGCCCACGATTTATGTGATGTTAGAGGAGCGGTTCCCTCGCCATGCGGATCAGGCACCAGAGGATGTCGACTGGATACCGGCCGAGCCGACTGGCCGATAGCAGGATGCTGAAAAAATCTCAGCTCTCACCCACCCCAGGCGCGCCGAGACAGGCCTTTCACCAGGCAGCGTTCTCACCTCGAAAGCATCCTCAACCTAGCCCACTCGGAGAACAAGCTGTCTTGGCAGCTTGGGGTGGGCGGGTGAGAAATCCTACGCCTCCGGTGCTTTCATCGGCTGCGGCCTTGCTGGACGGACTTTTTGAGTATCCTGCTGGGATTCCACTTGTCCCAGCCACGATGACGTCAACTTTGTGCTATGCCGAAATGGTTTCTCCCCGGACTGATAGGGAAGTCGGTTGGTTACTTGATAGTTGGAAAGAGCGCCTTCAGCTGCATTGCCAAACCAATGTCCCCGCTGATCTTGAGTCGTCCAGACATCGCGACGGCTGTCCCACTCAACTGACCCCTTAGGACCTTCATGCAATCTTCTCCAGTCATCGAAAGCACGACGTGAGGGGCCGCATGCATTCCCTCAACGACATGACAGGTCCTCTCGCAGATCGTGAGAATGTACTGCCCGCCTTGCGCTCCGCTCAGATCGAACTGGTAGACCGCGTTGAGATCTTCGGCGGCATCTGAGTCGAGCCGGCTAGGAAGAAGCTGAAAAAACTCTTTGACCGTGGTGGGGTTCATGGTTTGTGGAAAGGCAGGGGCCCTCAGGTCGATACCGGGGGCCGCGGTGCCGCGGCCCCCGGTCTCTTGCTAGTATCGGAGCGTGACTGTCGCGGCACTGCGACGCGCGCCGAAAAAGTCTTTGGAGAACGTCTCGACAATGGCCGGGTCATAGCCCTTGCAACTGAAAATGTCGAGATAGGCGCTGTTCGTATCGTTTGCGAAATGGCCGCTGATCAACGAAGTCGAGATCAGCTGCACCATGGAATAACCAGCAACGCGACCTGAGCCGAAATCGACAACCTGGCACTCGCCAAAACGCTTCATGTCGATGAGCTCACACAGCTCGACGACATAGCGACGAATGTGGTCAGCGTTACGAATCAAGTCAGGATGACAATCTTGAAGATCGACGGCAGTGCAGAGTCCCCACGCCTTCCCGTCACCCACCATTTCTTGGGGGGTAATGGGCGCGGCTACTAGGGACTCGGATGGAAAGATCGCAGACTCGGACTCAGGCGAGCTACTCATATAGTTCGTACACCTTTCTGTTAAGAGGGTAAAAATCTCACCGTGGACCTTTCGCACGAACTATACCACGAAACTATTTATATCAGGGAGGATATAGAAACTTTTTTTTCGCGCTGAAGCAGTCAGGGGCTACTCGATCGATTGACATGGTTCTCACCGGTCGGAGAGAATGCCCTCATGGATCATGTCGCCCCATCGATACCGAACGCGCCACCCCCAGCCGACCTTCCTGATCGCCTTTGCACCTGGTGTCGGCTTCAGATGAAGAAGCGTCTCGTCGGGGGCAAGCAGTTCGTTCACTACACCTGCCCGAAGTGCGTCTTCCAGCACACAACCAGGCTTAGCCCAATCCCCTCCAGCCCCGCACACTAGTAGACTGTTGAAAAAGTCGACCAGCGTCGTTCTCTCCTCGTAAGCATCCTCAACGTAGCCCAGAGGCTACGCCTCCGGTGCTTTCATCGGCTGCGGCCTTGCTGATCGGCCTTTTTGAACAGCCTACTAAATCCCCTTCCGGTCAGTGGTCCTGAAATCAAAAGCGTGGTCGATTGGGTACCTGATGCGCTTGATCTACTAATTGACGAACGAGTTTTCATGCGGGGACAAGGGCGATGAGGGCCAGCCCAGCTTATCAGGCAATATGACGGGAAAGGGCTACCGGCGTGCGTAACTTGTCTGTACCCGATCGTCGAAGATATAGGCCAGTCGCTCCCTGTCCTCCGGACTGATCGAGGCGATCTTTGATCCTAACCTGAACGAACGTACATGGACGACTTGCCGCCCACAGCCCAACGTTCTTCCGTGATCAAGCTCAAGCATGAGTTGGAGCGCATTGCCTATTTTTACAAATAAACAAACGGTTTCAATCCGGACACTGGTTTCGCTCACATCCAGGATTTTACACGGCGCCGAGAGCGCCACCGCGGTAGGCGGCCAGCCTGACTTACCCCGACGCGTGAGGTTTTTCGCGTGAACCCCATGTCTCCGGCCTCCTGCTTTCGATATCATACGCAAGAGGCCTCACGACGCAACATGAAATGGCCAAAGCTACAGCCGTTGCGCCAGGAGGGCACGCACCTGCTCCATGCGCGTGCGATTGACGCCCAGATCGCCATAGCCGGTGCGGGAAGCGGAGCGGAAGTGGATAGTCTTCGTGTCGTCGTCGAAGAGAAATTCAACATCATCGACGAAGCGAAATAATAGACTGGTGACCTCGTAATGAAGATAGGTCTCGTCTTCCTCGACAAGCTTCGTGCGGGGTAAGGAGCGGATCACGTCCTTCAATGCCTCCTTTGCCTCAGCACGAGACTTGCGATAGCGAAACGGCGCAATGGTATGGCCCTCGTCCTGGGCTTGCGTCGAGACGCAATTGGGACTGGAAGGGCAAAGTCCTAAGGTCCGAGGGCTCATGGGTGTACCTGGTAGCGTATTACGAAGGGAAAGCACTCACACTGTCGCGCAACCAGATCTCACAAATCAACACCGCATTCTGAGGAATGAGGTCCGGAATGCCTTTATCTCGATAAGCCAAGCGCGGGCTTACACGGACTTTCCGATAGCCGCCGCTTTCATACCCAATAAGGTATGCTCGACACCGGCCACCGCATCACGGCGTCCTAGTACGATCGTGCGATCGATCAATGTTACTCCATCAGCTACTCGAATCATCTCTTTCGGAAGGTGTGTTGCCTGTGTCTCGTTCAGTCGAACCTCATCACCCTTATTCAGGAACAGTCTGCTGTTGTAGACGACACGGTCGCCTTTGTTCGTAGGTTTCCCTTCGCCTTCTCGTTCTTCAAGCAGCGTGAGACCATTGAGACGTTTCATCGCATTAGTATAACAGCGTTCTGGCGGTTGCCCCTGTCGCTTCCTGCTGAGCCACCACCGCAGACACTCGCCCGACCACTCGACCGTCTTCGGTTTCAACATCGACGCGCCAGTCCCCCGGATCGAGTCGTTGCTTGAACGTGTACGCGCGATACCCGCCTTCTCGGCCTCCGGCAATCTTGATCGGAATCCTGTCGGCGTGAATAAAGGGCTTGTCGCTGTTCGTTCGGAAGTACCAATGGTGATAGACGGTTGTGTTCAGGGCCACGGGGGCAAAGACGGCAGTGAAACAATAGACAGGCTCATCGGCTGGAAAAGGATTCTGTGAGCGTTCCCACACCTGATACCATTGGCGATCGAAGCCGAGCACAAACCGGTCGTCTTGCTTCTGTACCTCGCGATACATGCCGCCGAACTTCATGGAAAGCGGCACGGGTGGAATCCAGTTCAAGAAATAGAATCCGATCAGGAGGCCAATGAAGGCAATCGCCGGTCCGCCGACCGATACCATTTTCTTCTGCGATGGGTCCGGATTTCGTCGATAAATCAGCTGCACGACGAGTAGCGTCACTCCCACAGTCAGCGCAGCTCCGAGCAGAAACACCCGGGTTCCGATAGTACCGACCATGACAGGCAGAAAGAAGGTGAAGAAGCTGAAGCTGGCCAAAGCGAACAACGCAACGAGGAGGCGTACGTTCAAGAGGCGATTGCGCAAGAATTCATTGGCCATCAGCAGTAGAACCAGCAGGCCTAGGAAGACTCCGGTGCCCGTGAGTGTCGCACTGCGCGAGTAGAAGACGGCATAGGCACTGAACAGTCCACCTAAGAGAAACTGCATGGCCTTCGGATAGTAGGGCTTGGCATTGATCAGGAATC
>JBDTSF010000309.1:0-9315 GCA_039931295.1 Nitrospirota bacterium
CCAGAAATGCCGTTTCTCGCACTTCGTTTACCCACTCACCAAGGAGAAGAGCCAATAAAACAAATGATATGCCAGACCGAAATAGAGTATCCGAGACGGGGGAAGATACTTTGGAAACAGACATAGCCATTTTAGAATCTTCCTATAGTTCGCTGACTAACACTAATTTGGGGCTGTTGATCTTGGCTGGCGTAATCGCGCTTGCAATTGGCATCGTGTCCGTTTTGGCTACTCGAAAAGGGGAAGAGCTAATCCGCGCCAAAGACGGGCAGCTTTCCCGTGAGACAGTGCAGGCCAAGGCAAATATAGCCACGGCTCAAGCAGAGGCCGCAAAAGCAAATCTGAAAACAGCCGAACTCGAAAGGCAAAATCTTGAACTAAGGGAAAAGGTCGCAAGCCGTCGTATCACCGAAGTACAACATCAAATTTTGATTGACGAGTTATCCAAGCATCGAACAACATTCAACATAGAAGTGAAGGGGGACCCGGAGTCAGGAATTTTCGCTGCCGATATTCTAAAGACGTTTGCAGATGCAGGCTGGACAGTCGATAAGAAGGAGTTTCCACTTGGCATAATCTGGATAGGCTTGGTTTTGTTCCAAACGAAAGACCCAGCGTTTCAAGTTGTCTCTAACGCGCTTAAAAGAGCCAGTATTCCATTCACAATTGGAGACCAATCGCGTGACAAAATAACCATCATGATCGGTGGTAAACCACCTATTTTTTGATTGTGACTCAAGTTAGGGCACCACCCATTTTCGTTGATATGTTCAGTTCTTGTGTAGACAATGATGCGGGGGATAGACCATATTTTTCACAGGGTCGGTGGTCGATAAAAGAGGTCTGAAATTTTTCTCGCGAAAGTGTCTACCCGCTTCTATCTTTCCCCTTGAGTGCAAGCTGGAGATCTTCCACTGCGTGTGTCCAACGAGGGCCTTCGGAGGCCGCGCGCGGCGTGAGCACAGAAAATCGTCAGGCTCCATCCCCTCCTTTGGTCTAAGGGCATAGGATCGACAGGGGCGTCTTCCGACCTTTGGTCGTTTTTCCTTTACAGGGCAGCCTGGGCGATCCTCGATTGCGCGTGTCGAACGAGCACATCACAATCATCTGCACCTCTCTTTAGAAGGAGTGGCCAAGGGCCCTTTACTGGCCTATAGTCTCTTCGTCTTTTTCCATCCCATAGGGAGGGTCGTCAGGGTGACTCCAACTGCGGCCGTCGAACGAGCACATTCTTATCGTGCGCGTTCCGGGAGCAAGGGAGTCGCCCTGACGGCTCTCCCATTCCCATCCTTTGAGTGACAAGGTTTTCTTCCACCAGTATAATGCACAGCTAATGGCCACCGTGAATCCTGCCGCTCCGAAACAGCCGCTCGCCTTGCCGGATCGTACCCTTGTGGCGGCCACCGTTGAGACGCAGCTTCCCTTTAAGGGGCAATTCAAAGCCCTCACACCGTTAGCGGGCGACGCCTCCAACCGCCGATATTTTCGCATCGAGTTGACCGGGGGCGCTGCTCGCTCGGTGATTCTCATGCAGTTGGCCGAGCCGGAGGCCTTCAAGCAATCGGAAGAAGCGGTCAGCGGGGCGGCTCATCAGGTCGCTGAACTACCGTTTCTGAACATCCTCTCCCATTTATCCAAAGCCGGCGCCTCCGTTCCTCGCCTCTATCACTACGATCAATCGGCGGGGCTGCTGTATCTTGAAGATTTTGGCGATCTCACCCTGGCGGAAGCCTGTCGTGAAGCGAGCGCAGCAGATGTGGCATTACGTTATACGCAGGCCGTCGATGCTCTTGTCCAGATGCAGTCGAAGGCCACTTCACAGGCAGACCCGAATTGTCTCGCCTTCCACCGGAGTTTCGATGCGCCGCTCCTCATGTGGGAGTTCGACCATTTTCTGGAGTATGGGATTGTTGCGAGACAGGGGAAACCGATGTGCGCCGACGATTACATGCCCATACGAGGCGAATTCGAAAAGATCGCTGAATTGCTTGCAGGCCAACCGCAGGTGTTTGTCCACCGCGACTACCACTCACGCAATTTGATGGTTGATGGCGACCGATTGGGAGTGATCGACTTTCAAGACGCGTTGATGGGGCCGGTCACGTATGATCTCGCCTCGCTGTTGCGCGATGCCTATATCGAACTCGATGAGGCGCTGATCGACCGCTTGATCGACCGCTATCTCGATGGATTGGCAAGGCATCGACAGGTGTGGACTGACCGGGATGAATTCTGTCGTCTATTCGACTTCACAAGCATTCAACGTAACCTCAAGGCGGCAGGGCGATTTGTCTACATCGATCGCGTGAAAGGGAATCCTAAGTTCCTTGCTGACATTCCGCGAGTCTTGAACTATGTCAAACGCAATCTTCAGAAGTATCCTGAGTTAGACCAGCTCAGGATACATCTCACCCCGTATGTGCCGGAACTACAATGAATGCCGTGAAAGGTGAAACGTAAAACGTGAGACGATTGAGGACTATCCGCTGTAATTTCACCGCGCGACACCTTTCACTTTTTACCGTTCACGTCTTCCGCCTATGAAGGCCATGATCCTTGCAGCAGGCCTGGGGACTCGCCTGAGGCCACTCACAAACACGATTCCAAAGCCGCTTCTCCCTATCGTGGGCACGCCGCTGATCGTATGGAATCTTTTACTGCTGAAACGGCACGGGTTCCACGATGTGGTCATCAATCTGCACTATCTCGGGTCGATGATCGAGCAGGCGTTGGGCGACGGTTCACGCTATGGGTTACGGATCATCTATTCGCACGAACCAGTCATTTTAGGCACGGGAGGCGGCCTCAAGGAGGCAGAGCCACATTTTTCTGGAGAGTCGGTCTTGGTGCTCAACGGCGATACGCTCGTGGATCTCGATCTTGGCGCATTGTGTCAGTTCCATCAAGAGCGCGAGGCTGTCGCCACGCTGGTTCTACGAAAAGATCCTGAGGCTGCACGGTGGGGCCTTGTGGAAATGGATTCACGTAACCGCATCGTGCGAATCACCGGGCGTGGACGCGAAGATCTGGCGCCGACCCAGCCTCGTATGTTTGCCGGGATTCATATGCTCCATCCGCAACTTCTGCGAGATGTGCCGAAGGGTGTGGCTTCGACTATCATCGATCCCTATGTGGCGGCGATTCAGCAGGGAGAGAAGGTGCTCGGGTATGACTGTGAGGGATATTGGTCGGACATCGGAACGCCGGAGCGCTATGCGCAAGCCGAGCAGGATGCAGCAGCCGGTCGTATTACTCTCGCCTCTAGGCAGCTACCTGCATAGCAGGCTGCTGAGACAGGATAGGCAGGAGCTTAGATGGTCTCGCACGTGTGACACGACAGGAAAGCACTCCCGCAGGATGCTCAAAAAGGCCGTTCAGCAAGGCCGCAGGCGAGTCGAAACCGGAGGCGTACCCTCGGGGGTACGTTGAGGATTTCGATGAGCCGAGAACGAAGCTGGCGGGCTTTTTCAGCATCCTGCAACGTTACTCCAGCTCCTCCTTCTCCTTCTGTTGTTTCAGCAATCGGGCCAGGTAGGTGCGTTGGAGTTTGAGGCGGTCTGCCGCTTTGCTCTGGTTGCCGTCCGCTTCCTCAATTGCTCGTTCGATAATGTAGCGGCTATGTGCTTCAATTGACTCATGGTAGGGAAGGGAGAGGTAGGGGAGGAGTTCACCCGGTTTGGTATGGCCCATGGCGTCCAACGACAGCATATCCGGTTCGATGGTATCCGATTGGTTCAAGACGACGGCCCGTGCCACGACGTTTTCCAGTTCGCGAATGTTTCCCGGCCAACGGTACTGGCTCATGGCCTCCATGGCTGCGAGGCTGAACATCATGCCGGGGCGTTTCGCCTCTCTGGCGTGCCGGTTCAAAAAAAACTTGGCTAAGGCAGGGATGTCCTCGGGTCGTTCGCGGAGCGGGGGCAGGGTCAGGTTGATGACATTCAACCGGAAAAAAAGATCCTCGCGAAACTGACCGGCCTTCACGGCCTGTTGGAGATTTTTGTTCGTAGCGGCAATGATTCGAATATTGACCGACACGAGACGTGTGCCGCCGACTCGATGAAACTCTCTATCCTGGAGCACACGCAAGAGCTTGGCTTGCAGCGGGAACGACATGTCTCCGATCTCGTCCAGGAAGATCGTGCCTCCCTCCGCCATCTCCAATTTGCCTTTTTGCAGGCGATCCGCGCCGGTGAAGGCGCCGCGCTCATGCCCAAAAAGTTCGTTCTCGAGCAGCGTTTCCGTGAGGGCGACACAGTTGATGACCACCAGCGGCATGTTCTGGCGCAGACTCCACTGGTGGATGGAACGAGCGAAGAGCTCCTTGCCTGTCCCGCTTTCACCAAGCAGCAACACGCTGGCATCGGACTTCGCGGCGCGTTGGGCGGACTCCATCACCGCCCGGATCTTCGCGCTCATGCCCACGATCGAGGCGTAGCGGCCGTCGATTTCTGATTTGAGACAGGCCACCTGCCGTTTGAGGCTGTCACGCTCTATGGCTTTCCCGATCACGATGAGGAGGTGGTCTTTGTCCAGCGGCTTGGTCAGAAAATCGTAGGCGCCGGCCTTCATGGCCTCGACGGCGGCATCGATCGAGGCATGGGCGGTCATGACGATCACAGGGAGATCTTCCGCCGGCCTGACTTTCTGGAGCCGTTTGAGGACCTCGATGCCTGTCAGTCGCGGCATATCGAGGTCGAGCAACATGAGGTGCGGAGCTTCCTGCTCGATCAGATCGAGCGCTTCTACCCCATCACGCGCGATCACGGTTCCATAGTCGGAGGCCTGTAAACGATCCTCCAGCATCGTGGCAATATCTGGATCGTCATCGACGATGAGAATTTTAGCCTTCATCTTATCCTTCCCTTCGTGGGAGGGTGAGGATGATCCCTCCAAGCTCGCTTGCTTTCCCTCTCTTGGAAGGGCACCCATGTTGGGCTACGTGCGGCCGTCGAACGAGGCCCTTCTCAGGGCGCGCGTTCCGGGAGCACAGGACCAACGTGGGTGCACTTCCAATCCGTTTCACCGTGGGGGCTCCGCGAGCAAGGGAATCGTCCTCACTCTCCCACTTCTACTCCATGACATTCACAATAAGACCTGTCAGCGGTTTCGGAAAGAAGTATGTCGATTTGTGGGGCATGCGTTCGCCGGCCGTTGCGACGGCTTGTACTTCGCTGACTTTTGTCGCATTGAGCAGCAGTGCCCCTGTTCCGGCTCCCTTCGCCACCCAATCTAACGCTTCATGGTCGTCCTTCGTATAGAGGATAGCTTCCTGTTCCTGCGGCGTCGGGCAGAGTGTTGCAACGACGAGTTGTTGGAGCAGCGACACATCGAGCTTGGCGCGGGGAGAGGCTTGCGCGGATGGACGATGGGCTGGTTTCAGGCTAAGCATGACGTACCGATGGTCTCCCTTCAGCCCCAGCCCGAATACCGGTACGGTGCGTCCGGTCGAACGCATCATCTCGATAAATGTTGCCCGTGTGGCTGCTTGCGTGGCTGCCGTGAACGGAAATTCCTGCAGGTCGAATGTAGTGCTCAGCAATGATTGCACATGGTCATACGGCGGCAGGGGTGTGGTTGTCACCCGGTGTGTTGGGAGGACGGTTAAGCCTGGGTCTTCGAGGGCAGTCAACAACATCAACACCGAGTCGTACGAGTGCTGGCCGGCCGGCGATCCGACCTGCTGCCGACGGAGTTTCTGATAGTTCAACGCGGTCTCGTAGCGATGGTGGCCGTCTGCAATAAACAGCGGTGTGCTACGCAAGGCCTCGATGGCCTGCCCCAGCACGGCGGGATCGGTCACGGCCCAGAGTTGCTGACGGAACCCCACATCGTCGAGAAAGTCGACCTGCGCGGGCTTCCCCTTCACGGCCCCTTCCAGCAGACTCATCACTACTCCTTGAGGGTCGGAGTAGAGCGACCAAATAGGGCTGAAGTTCGCCTTGCAGGCTTCGAGCAGATTCAAACGATCCGTTTTAGCCGCCGAACGAGTATTCTCGTGCGGATAGATATGCCCCGAATCGAGTGCTTCCAGTTTGACCGTAGTGAGAATGCCCTTGAGAGTTTTGGTCGGTGAGCCGGGCGCAGCATAGGGCGCGGTGTATTCGATCGTATGATAGTAGAGAGTCGGCTCTGTGTCACGTTTCAGCGCCCCGTTCTTCAGCCAGTCGCAAAGGGTCAATGCGGCGCGGGTGTATCGATTATGGGTTCGACCGTCACCGGGTTGATCGAGTCCCAATTCGAGTCGAATGATATTCTGCTGATGGCGATCGTGCAAGGCCTTCTGCCCGGCCGCATCGATAATGTCGTAGGGTGGAGCCACGACCTGTGTGATATCCCCGACAACTGTCGTATCGTATCGCACGCCATGAAACGGAATGATCGTCGACATAGCAAAGTCCTTTACTGCGGTAAGTGGTTGAAGTCGTGGTGGCGTAAAGATCTGAGGGTGAAACCTTTTCTGCTGCGCGTGTCTTCCGATGGCTCCGGAGGCATAGAATTCGCGAGGAGGGAGGTTATCGATCGCGGGTGACCATATAATCGGCGGCCACCGAGAGGGCTCGTTTGGCCGTACTGTCTTCGAACTGATTGAGATCTCGCTGGGCCATGGCGATGTAGGATCGTGCGCAATCCATCGCATAGGTGATTGAGCCGAATTCCTCCATCAAGCGAATGAACCGCCCGAGGTCTTCCTCTGTCAGGGTCCTGGTTTCCATCCGGTCGATAATCATTTGCCGGTCTTGTTCTGAACAATGATGCAGCAGATGTAGCAACGGAAGTGTGGCCTTGCCTTGGCGGAGGTCCTGTCCCAAAGATTTGCCCAAGTGTTCTCCGTTGGCTGTATAGTCGAGCGTGTCGTCAGCCACTTGGAAGGCGATTCCCAGGTGTCGGCCAAACCGGAAGAGCGCTTCCTGCTGGGCCTCTGAGGCGTCTGCGAGCATGGCGCCCATGCGACAAGCAGCGGCAATCAGTCCTGCCGTTTTGTATTCGACGATTTTCAGGTATTCTGCCTCCGACATCGAAGGGTTGCCGTTGTAATAGAGCTGAAGGACTTCGCCTTCCGCCATCTTCTTGCAGGCCTCGCCGAGTACGTCGTTAATGCCATGGTTCCGAAAGTCGACGATCTGACAGAAGGCTTTGGAGTAGAGGTAGTCACCTACGAGGATGCTGATCTGGTTGCCCCAAACTTTTCTGGCGGTCGGTCGGCCCCGGCGGATATCGGCTTCATCGACCACATCGTCGTGGAGCAGGGACGCAGTATGAATGAACTCTACCAGGCTCGCGAGTTGGTGATGGTCGTGACCGGTATAGCCGCATAGACGAGCAGAGAGTACGAGGAAGAATGGTCGAATTCGTTTTCCACCGCTGTTGAGAATGTGCGCTGCGACGGTATTGACGAGGGCCACACTGGAATCGAGGTTCGTCCGAGCCTGTCGTTCCATCCCCGCCAACTCATCGCGGTACGCCTCCCAGACGTCCGCCATGCTGTTGATCGTAGAGGTAATAATTGGGCTGTGCGGCATGGGCGGATGGTAGGGCAGAAAAGGAAACAAAGTCAAGCTGTTGACTCCTGTAGGGGGCACCTCGGCATGGATCATCTGTGCGGAGGGAATCTTGACAGAAGAATCGTGCATCTATTAAGGTGAGCACATTGGATACGAGCGGAATTCTCCTTGTGAGTGACGGAGTTATCCATCGTGGTTGCCTTTCTGGTGTAGCCTCAGTCCAGTAGCATACACGCCTCCATTTCTAACGAGATACGAACGATGAGCATCCCCGGGCTTCCACCGAAGCAAGGCCTCTACGACCCTGAACAGGAAAAAGACTCCTGTGGGATCGGTTTTGTCGTCAATATCACAGGCCAAAAATCTCATACTATCGTTCAGCATGGGCTTCAGATTCTTGAAAACCTGAGTCACCGGGGGGCGCAGGGCTGTGATCCTTGCACGGGAGATGGCGCCGGGATTCTCCTGCAAGTCCCGCACGAATTTCTCAAACGCGCGGCCGACGATGTGGGGGTGTTACTTCCCAATGCCGGGGAGTATGGGGTCGGGATGGTGTTTCTTCCCCCTCACATTGATACGCGGCAACAGTGTGAGGCGCTCTTTTCCAGAATAATCGAGGAGGAGGGTGCTCGGCTTCTTGGGTGGCGCGATGTGCCGGTCAAGAGCGATGCGATCGGTGCCGTGGCGCGCAGCACCGAGCCGTTTATGCGGCAGGTGTTCATCGCCCGCGATGTCCTCAATGAGGGGCAGTTTGAACGCAAGCTGTATGTCATTCGCAAGCGAGTCGAAACAGCCGTCCGCGAATCGGCGATTCAAGGGCGTGACTACTTTTACATCTCAAGCCTGTCGGCGAGCACCATTGTCTACAAGGGGTTGCTGCTTCCAGAGCAGATGTCGGCCTACTACCAGGACTTGAAGGATGAGCGCTTGATGAGCGCGCTGGCCCTTGTGCATTCTCGGTTCAGCACGAACACGTTCCCCACCTGGCCGTTGGCACATCCCTATCGCTACATTTGCCATAACGGTGAGATCAATACACTGAAGGGCAACGTGAATTGGATGCGGGCGAGGCAAGGGCGGCTCAACTCCGAATTATTCGGCCAGGATCTCACCAAGCTCTATCCAATCGTGTCGGAGCAGCAGAGCGACTCAGCCTGTCTGGACAATGCGGTGGAATTTCTGACCATGGGAGGCCGGTCCCTTCCGCACGCGATGATGATGCTGATTCCTGAACCCTGGGTTGCGAATCCGCAAATGGATCTCGATCGGCGGGGGTTCTACGAGTATCACGCGGCGATGCAGGAACCCTGGGATGGTCCCGCGGCGGTATGTTTCACCGACGGGAAGCTCATCGGCGCGACGCTCGACCGCAACGGGCTCCGGCCTTGTCGCTATCAGGTGACGACAGATGGTCTGGTGATTTTAGCCTCAGAAGCGGGTGTGCTGCCGATGGATGTTCGGAAGATTCGGCAGAAGGGGCGCCTCATGCCGGGCCGGATGCTCATGATCGATACGGTGCAAGGGCGCATCATCGACGATGAGGAAGTGAAGGCAGAGATTGTGAGCCGCAAGCCCTATCGCTCCTGGGTCACCCAATATCGGATTTCACTCGACGAGTTGCCCGATCCAAGCAATGTGCCGCAGCCGGACCACTTGACGATTCGCCAGCGCCAGCAGGCGTTTAACTACACCATTGAAGAGTTGAAGATGGTCATTACTCCCATGGTGGTGGAGGGGCAGGAAACGACCTCTTCCATGGGCACGGATACGCCGTTGGCGGTGCTGTCTGATCGGCCGCAACTGCTCTTCA
>JBDTSF010000310.1:0-12042 GCA_039931295.1 Nitrospirota bacterium
AAACCGAGCTTTTTTCAGCAGTCGGCTAGAAGAGGCCTAGTTTACCTATAAGTAGCTGATAAAGAAGGAGAGCTATGAAACTAAACGAATTTCTCGAAAACTCAACATGCGTCCGGCTGGTGCAGCGGTGCGGTGATTGGCAATCTCAATGTTCTGACCCGAGAGCTCTAGGCGCATGCGGCTGCCTACTTTTGGCGATTGGCCGATTCTCGTCAATTCGTCCGCCGCTCCTCTCAGCAGATCGCGCACAGGTTGGTCCGGAAGACCAGGGGAAAGAAATACTTCCAGTTCATTAACCCCGAATTTACTGAGGCCGAGCGTATAACACCAGGTCCGATGGTTCTGTTCATCTTCGCCCTGCGTGATCGGGATGTGATCGGCGGAGACGAAATGGGCCAGAGAGCGATCTTGCCAATCCGAAGGGTTGACGTACTGGTTGGTGACAATGTCGTGGGCTGTGCCTTGCGAGAGGAGCGTGAGGCCTTTGGCCAGTCGCGCGGCAAAGAGTATGGTGTCCGGCGTGTCGCGCGGGGAGACAAGAGAGGGCGCGACGGCCCCCATGACATCGTGCTCCCATGCTAACTGTTTCATCACATCGGCGACGTGGCTCATCGGCAGCGGCATCACAACATGGGCCGACCAGGGGCCGTGAGTCGCTTGCCAGGATTCCGCCGAGCCCGATTCGTGCTGGATGGTCAGAGGCCCGCCGTATTCCTTGTCGTACCAGGTCTTCAGTTCGTCTGTGGCTGGCGCAACTCCCCGATAGCCGACAAAGTAGAGCGGAGGACGGCGGGAAGAAGGCTTGGGAGTTTTCTTTTTGATCCTCATCGTGATGCGAGAGCCTATTTACTGGATTTTCTGGCTTTGCGGCGGTCATCCGGGTTGAGGAGCCGTTTGCGGATACGAAGACTCTTCGGTGTGACCTCAACCAGTTCATCAGGACCGATATATTCGAGCGCGAACTCCAAGCCCATTTCCCTTGGAGGTGTGAGGACCAACGCTTCATCGGTGCCGGATGCCCGCATATTCGACAGGTGTTTCTCTTTGCAGACGTTCACGTCCATATCTTCGTCCCGGCTGTTCTCGCCGACCACCATCCCGCGATAGACGTCCACGACAGGGCCGATAAACATGGTGCCCCGTTCTTGGGTCATAAAGATGGCATAGCCGGTGCTGACGCCGTCTTCGTGTGCCACGAGTGACCCATGCGTTGCCACCACGAGGTCGCGCTCCTCCGCCGGTTCATATGCGACGAACACATGGTGCATGATAATGGTGCCGCGAGTCTTGGCGACCAATAGGTTTTTGAGCCCCATGATCCCGCGGGTGGGGATGTGGTATTCCAGGTGCATTTCGCTCGGCCCGGCATCGGAATGGATCAGTCTCATGTGGCGTAACTCGCCGCGGCGTTTGCCGAGCTCTTCAATCACGGTGCCTTGATAGGTTTCCGGCACCTGGATGGTCAGTTCCTCGTAGGGTTCGAGGACTTTGTCTCCCTCCCGGTGGACGATCACTTCCGGTTGGGAGACTTGCAGCTCGTATCCTTCCCGGCGCATTTGTTCGATCAAGACGCCGAGATGCAGCTCGCCGCGGCCGGCGACGAGGAACTTATCCGCGCTGTCCGTTGCCTGCGCGCGCAACGACACGTTGGTTTCGAGTTCTTTGAAGAGTCGATCGCGCAAATGTCGCGAGGTCAGGTACTTGCCTTCCCGTCCGGCGAACGGGCTATTGTTCACGGAAAAGGTCATTTGGACGGTCGGCTCGTCGACCGTGACTCGGATCAGTGCGACTGGATGTTCCGCGTCGGCAATCGTATCACCGATGCTCACCTCGTCCAGGCCGGCCACTGCGACAATTTCTCCTGCCTGAGCGTGTTCCGTATCCGTCCGTTCGAGGCCGGAGTAGACGGCGAGGTCTGATACTTTCCCGGCGAACTGTGCGCCATCCTTACCGATGACGACCACGTTCTGCCTGCGGGCGATCGAGCCGGATTGAATCTTCCCCACACCCATCTTGCCCTTATAGAGATCCTGAATCAGGGAGAGGACCAGGATCTGGAGCGGCGCATCGGTGTTGATGGCCGGTGCCGGAATCTTTTCCAGTACGGTATCAAGGAGCGGCGTAATGTCCGTGCCAGGCTTATTGATATCGAGCGTTGCGGTGCCTTTGATCGCAGCCGTGTAGACGATCGGGAAATCGAGCTGCTCGTCCGTGGCGCCGAGATGGACAAACAAGTCGAAGGTCCGGTTCACCACGTCATCGATGACCGCGTCAGGGCGGTCGATCTTATTGATGACCACGATGGCCTTGTGCCCCAGCGCTAAGGCCTTCCGCAACACGAAGGTCGTTTGCGGCATCGGGCCCTCTTTCGCGTCGATCAAGATGAGGACGCCGTCTACCATGCGCAGGGTCCGTTCGACTTCACCGCCGAAGTCGGCGTGGCCCGGCGTATCGACGATATTGATCTTCACACCCTTGTAGATCACGCTGGCGTTCTTGGCCCGGATGGTGATCCCGCGCTCACGTTCCTGGTCCATCGAGTCCATGATGCGTTCGCCCATATCGTCGATCTTGCGATGGACATGGGTCTGTCGGAGCACGGCGTCGACCAGGGTCGTCTTGCCATGGTCGACGTGGGCGATGATCGCAATATTTCGGATATCGCTTCGGCGCTCTTTGGGCTCGAGTTGGGTTGTCATAGGAGAGTCTGTTGCGGCGGCTGTCTGATCCATAGATGTTGCTGCATGCTCCAAAAAAAAGACGCCCAGAAACCCAGGCGTCGGACAGTAGTATACCCGAAGGGCGAGGCCTACACAAGCGATGTGAGGAGAAGCGACACAGGCGGCGCGTCGCTGACACCGGCTTGAATCTTGAGTTTTGAGGGCCTCCACGGTATGGTGGCCATGAGAATCTTCTCAGGAATTCGGCTGCCCTCAAGGGTTATCCCGCGTAATCATGATAGATCGGCCCGTACAACTCGCTGATACGTCTCGTCAACCGCCACCTCGTCGTCCATGGCGCTGGTGGCAGATCTCGCTCCTGGGCCTGGGGGCGATCATCGCGATGGGTGGGCTGACCGCGGGTGGGTTGCTGTGGCACTTCTCAAAAGACCTTCCTGTGTTGGACCAGTTAGGGACGTATCAGCCCAGCCTGGTCACGCAGGTCTATTCGGTTGATCAGAAGCTCATCGGTCAATTTTTCATCGAACGGCGCATTCTGACTACGGGGGCAAACATTCCCGAACGGTTGCGGCGTGCGGTCATCGCAGTTGAAGATGTCCGGTTCTTCGAGCATCCCGGCCTCGACTACATCGGCATGCTCCGTGCGGCCTGGACGAATGTGCGCAGAGGGAGCAAGGTCGAAGGAGCCAGCACGATTACCCAGCAATTGGCGCGATCGTTGTTTCTGTCGTCCGAACGGACCTTCGACCGCAAAGTTCGCGAGCTCATTCTGGCCTATAAAATGGAATTGGTCCTGACGAAAGACCAAATTCTTGAGCTGTATTTGAATCAGATTTACTTCGGGCAAGGCGCCTACGGGGTCGCGACGGCGGCTCAAACATATTTCGGAAAAGATCTCTCCGCTCTCACGGTTGGAGAATCAGCATTTCTGGCGGGGCTCCCGAAATCGCCGAACCATTATTCGCCCTTCAAGGCCTACGACCGCGCAAAAAAGCGACAGGAGCATGTCCTGGCGCGCATGGAAGAGGCGAAGTTCCTCACCGCGGCAGAACGCGAACAGGCTGCGGCGGAGATCCTCAATTTCCGCCGTCCGGGCGTTGAACAGGCGGCGCCCTACTTTGTGGAATATATCCGACAGTTGCTCGTAGCGAAGTATGGTGAAGAGACGGTGTATAAGGGCGGGCTTAAAGTCCATACGACCTTGAATATGGAGATGCAAAAGGCTGCTGAAGCGGCTTTCGCGGCGGGTCTTCGTGAACTGGACAAGCGCCAAGGGTGGCGTGGTCCGCTTCGAACGGTCGATGTGACTGCGCCGGCCCCCTCCCCTGTTGTCGCAGAGCGGGATCTGATTCTGAAGGTGGGGGATTATCGCGAAGGGTTCGTCACCAGAGTGGGGAAGGACCATTTTCTGGTGCAGGTTGGCTCGATGGTGACCAAACTTGCGTTTGACGATATGGCATGGGCGAAGCGTCGTCTGACTGGGCCGGATTTGGCGAAAGATGTCGTCGTCAATCAGAATCTTAAGCAAATACTCAAGCCCGGCGATGTCATTGAGGTCATGGTGAAGAAACTGGATCGTGACATGGTCCATGTGCAAATGGAACAGACTCCTCTGATTGAGGGAGGGTTAATTGCGCTGGAGCCAGCCAAAGGCGAGATTCGAGCCATGGTGGGCGGCTACGATTTCGGTCGCAGTGAATACAATCGGGCGGTGCAGGCGCATCGTCAGCCCGGGTCCGCATTCAAACCGATCATCTACGCGACGGCTATGAATCAGGGGATGAGCCCTGGGTCGGTGATCCTTGATGCGCCGGTCGTCTATGCGCAGGAACAAGATGAGAAAACATGGAAGCCGGAGAACTATGGAAGAAAGATCCATGGCATGGTGAGTTTGCGGGACGCGCTGGCCCATTCGCACAACCTCGCGACGGTTCGGCTGCTGGACAAGGTCGGCGTCAAGAGCGTCATCGAGTTTGCGAAAACGGTTGGGATCACCAGTCCATTGGCGGCAGATCTGTCCTTGGGGCTGGGCTCATCGTCTGTCGGGCTGATGGAACTGACCTCCGTCTACAGTGTGTTTCTGAACCAGGGGAATCGTGCAGAGCCTCATGGGATCCTGTCCGTGAAGGACAACGCGGGACAGGTGCTTGAACAGGCGGAGTCGCAAGCCATTCCTGTCATCTCGAAAGAAACGGCATACTTGATTACCAACATGATGGAAGACGTGGTTCAAAAGGGCACCGCGCAGGCGGCGAAAGGGATTGGGCGGCCGGTTGCAGGGAAAACCGGAACCACAGACGAGTTTATCAATGCCTGGTTTATCGGCGGTGCGCCGAACTTGGTTGCGGGCATCTATGTCGGATTCGACGATCGACGGTCACTCGGCGAAACGGAATCGGGGGCGCATGCCGCGCTGCCTATCTGGATCAATTTCATGCAGGCCGCGTTTAAGCCGCTTCCAGTTGTGGCCTTCACCATTCCGGAAGGCGTCACATTCGTCAAGGTCGATCCATCGACTGGGCTCCTTGAGGATGAGCAGGAGGGGCAGGCGAGCACCGTCGAGCTCTTTACCAAAGGCAGCGAGCCGACTCAAACGACTCAGCGCCGACTGGATCCGGTAGATTTCTATAAGCTCGATCAAATCCCCGAAGAGGCACTTTAGCCTGCCAGCACGAAGAAAGTTGAGGTTTAGGCTAAGGGGTTGATGTGAAGAGCGTTTGATCTTCGCTCAACCTTAACCTTGATGTTACACTCGCTGACTCATTGCGGACCATCGACATTACTAGAGTGCCACGACAATTTTTTCACAGCCTATTTAGAACTACCATTGACGACTGGCATGGGCGAGGAATAGACTGCCGCTATGCGAATACGTTCTCATCGTGTCATTTCTATTCTAGCCTGCACGCTCATCGTGCTCTTTCTTGCGTTGAGCTTTAACGCCTATGCCTGTCTTCTGCCGGTGAATGGTGTCACGGCAGGAGCAATGGGAGATGGCTGCTCGACTCCGGATGAACAACCTATCTCTCAGTTCTGCGATACGTTTAAGACGCTCGGCGTGCAGGCTGCCGCTAAACTTCCCCTCAACAGTGACTATCAGGCCCTCTGTCCAGAAGATACTGCCTCGCTCGCGCTTCTTGTCATCCTCACTTCATACAACAGCCGCTTGTCCGATCATCCCGTAGTTAGTCCACCCCAGGATCTCCTGCTCAAGATTTCCGTGCTTCGCATCTGATCTTCCTCAGCCCATAACTCGCAACCGCTCCTTTGCCGTCGCGCGTACCGTGCGGCGGTCTGTGTTCGCGTCCGACCTATCGTCTTGTTCTGTTGGTCGCTGACGACCAGAGCATGGACCGGGCTTCGAACGTGTGGGAAATCTGGGAGATCATGGCTATGAAACGAAATAGACAACGTCGGTGTGTCATTGTCGCGTCAGTGCTACTGATGTTGTTCAGTAGCGGACTGTTGTGGGCACAAGATAACGACTCCGTGCTACGCAACGGGCTGGTGCTGCCGGAATTGATCCAAGAGGTTTTGGCTCGCAATCCTGAGCTGGCGGCGACACGCAAGCAATGGGAGGCCGCCACGAGTCGGATTGCGCAGGTGCGGTCATTGGACGACCCGATCCTGTCCCTCCAATTGTGGAATGTCCCCCAACCATTCAATGTCGCGCGGACGGAAAACCATATCTTCGGTCTCTCGCAGAATCTCCCTTTTCCAGGCAAACTCGGACTCAAAGGCGAAGTTGCCAGTCGTTCTGCCGACATGACGGAGCAAGCGGTCCACGCCAAGGAACGGGAACTGGTGGCTCGCCTGAAGCAGGTCTACTACGATCTGTTTCTCGCCCAGAAGACGATCCAGATTCATCATGAACAGGTGGAGCTGCTCAGACAGTTTTTTGAAATCGCGAACGCCAAGTTCCGTGCAGGTAAAGGAAGCCAGGCCGATGTTCTCAAGGCCCAAGTCGAGCTGTCTCTGCTTCAGCAGCAGCTGCCCCTCCTGGAACAGCGTCGCAAGACTGCCGGAGCGATGCTGAATACACTGATCGATCGGAATCCCGCATCACCCTTGGGCCTCGTGCAAGAACCGTCACAGCTGCCGATCGAGCAGCCTCTCGACGATCTGAATACCTTCGCGCTCAACGACCGGCCCGAGCTCAAAGCCGCCGAGCTGGATGTGCAGCGGAGCGAGCAGTCCCGCGCACTGGCTCAACGCCAATACTACCCGGACTTCAACGTGGCGGTTCAGCGTTTCCAGAACTATCAGGCCACTGATGGATTTGGCGCTTACGTGGCGATGAGCATCCCCTTCACCTTTTGGACAAAACCGAAGTATGACGCAGGCGTGCAGGAGGCGGCGGCGGCAGTCGCGGTCGCGCAGGCACAGCAGCATAACTTGGAAAATATGACGAGGTTTCAGGTCAACGACCTTCTGGCCAAGTTTCTGGCGACCGACCAGGTAGCCACCTTGTACCGCACTACCATCTTGCCACAGGCTGAGCAGAGCCTGGAGTCGGCAAGGGTCGGATATCGTGTGGGGAAGGGAAGTTTCTTGGATCTCATCGACGCGCAACGGACCTGGCGAGGGTTTCAGCATGAGTATTTCAAGTCAATCGTAGACCGTCAGCATCGGCTGGCTGAACTCGAGCAGGTCGTCGGTATCACACTCGATCGACAAAGCTAACTCAATCTTCAAGGAGGACCACATGAACCAGCAGGCATACAAGAAAAGCTTCGTGATCGGCGCCGTGGCGACCGGTGTCATCGCCGGAGTCGCAGCCGGCTTCTTCACCGCTCATAACATGATGGGTGACCGAGCCGGCATGACCATGGACACCCAGAGCGTCTCGCCGCCTCCAAGGCCGGCTGAAATGGGGGACATGAAACAGATGGAGATGAAGGACGGGGCCATGAAGGGCATGCCCGGCATGGCCGGAACGCCCTCGGGAGCCGTCGTAGTTCCCGCTGTGGCAAGACAGTTGATCGGAGTGCGGAGCGCCTCAGCGGCCTATGCAACATTAACGCAAGAGATTCGCGCGGTCGGCACGGTCGGCTACGACGAGCGGGGGCTCACGCAGGTCACCGTGAAAACCTCCGGATGGGTACGAGAGGTCTTTGTCGATTCGATTGGTCGCCCTGTGCGCAAAGGCGACCCCCTCTTCACCCTCTACTCACCGGACCTCCTGGCCACGCAAGACGAGCATCTCCTTGCCGTGAAAGCTCAGGCCCAACTGGTTGTCAGCCCGCTCGGCGATGCGAAAGCCAACGCGGCATCCCTTGTGGCCAGTACGCGAGAACGCCTGCGATTGTGGGATGTGACCGATGCGCAAATGGCCGCGTTGGAACGTCGAGGTAAAGCGGAGCCGGTGCTCACGGTCTATGCCCCATCCTCCGGGATTATCATGAAGCGAGAGGCCTTGCCAGGAAAATATGTGGAGCCAGGCACGACACTGTATGAGGTGGCGAATCTCTCCACGGTCTGGATTTCTGCCGACATCTATGAGTCCGAAGTCGCGGCGGTGACACTTAATCAGCCGGCCTCCGTCACCTTCGCCGCATATCCAGGAGAAACATTTCGGGGTACGGTCTCCTACATCTACTCCACGCTGAATGCCGAGGCCCGCACGGTACGCGTGCGGGTGGACATGCCGAATCCGGGACTCAGGCTGAAGCCCGGCATGTTCGGAACCGTCACCTTAGTGACCGATGCGGCGAGGATGTTAGTTGTTCCGAAGGAAGCCGTACTGGACACAGGACTTCGCCAACTCGTGTTCCTGGATCGTGGCGACGGCGCCTATGCGCCGTATCCAGTCAAGCTGGGTCGCCGTAATCAGGATTCTGTGGAAGTGCTGGAAGGACTCAACGAAGGGGATCGGATCGTGACCTCGGCCAATTTCCTGTTGGATGCGGAGAGTAAGTTGACATCTGCTTCAAGCATGCAGGCCATGATGGGCCGAATTGGCATGGGCGATTGGCAGATGCGCGGCGCGCACGAGGGCAAGATGGAAGGGATGGAGGGGATGGGCGACATGAAAGGCATGCCCATGGGGGATATGAAAGGGATGGAGGGGATGCAAGGCATGCCGGGCATGCAGATGGGGGATATGAAAGGGATGGAAGGGATGAACGGCATGGAGGGAATGAAAGGACCATCCGTTCCAGAGACCCGTCAGGTCGCCGGACTCACACTCGCTCTCACGACGGCCCCGGAACACCCCAAGGCCGGTGAGGTGCTGCTCAAGCTCAAGCTGACAGATCAGGCAGGCAAGCCGGTGACCAACGCCCAAGTCCTGTTCGTCTACACGATGCCCATGCCGGGCATGATCGATTCCAAGGCGACGGCGGGCCATACCACGGATGGGCTCTATGAAGGCAAAGTCATGTTCGGCATGGGCGGTACTTGGGTTGTGACAGTCAATGTGACGGTACCAGGGCGACCACCCGTTGCCGAAAAGTATCAGTTCTCGGTTGGCGGCGGGGGCATGTAACCGGGGAAAGCGGGCGTCTCGGCGCCCGCGGGGTGGGAGGGTGAGAAAGAATGATCGCGCGACTCATTGACGGAAGCGCCCGCAATCCGATCCTGGTCATCCTCTGTGTGGTGCTGTTGGCCAGCTGGGGCCTATGGGCAGGATTTCAGGTTCCACTGGACGCGGTTCCCGATCTGTCCGATGTCCAGGTGACCATCTACACCGAGTGGCAGGGGCGCAGCCCCACATTGATTGAAGACCAGGTCACCTACCCGATCGTCACCTCCCTGCTGGCCGGGCCGAAAGTCAAACGAGTGCGGGGCGTCTCGGAATACGGGGTCTCGTATGTCTACGTGATCTTCGAAGACCGGACGGACTTGTATTGGGCACGCAGTCGTGTGCTGGAATACATGCAAAAGCTGGCCGGGAAGTTGCCTTCCGGAGTCTCCCCGACGCTAGGCCCTGACGCGACCGGGGTTGGATGGGTCTATCAGTATGCGCTGGTCGATGAATCCGGCGCACATGACCTGGCGCAGCTCCGCAGTCTTCAGGATTGGTACTTGCGCTTTCAACTGGAAAGTGTGCCAGGTGTGGCAGAAGTCTCGGCGATCGGCGGGTTCGTGAAGCAGTACCAAATCGAAGTGGACCCGAACACGTTGGCCGCCTACCGGTTACCGATCAAGACGATCATCGAAGCGGTCCGGAACAGCAATGCGGAGGTGAGCGGCCGTGTCTTGGAAATGGCCGGTACGGAATACATCATTCGCGGGAAAGGCTATCTACGCTCGATTGATGATATTGAGCTGATCCCGGTCGGAACGGATGGACGCGGCACGCCCATCTTGATCCGGGACATTGCCCATGTCCACATCGGGCCGGACCAGCGCCGGGGCGTCGCAGAACTAGACGGCAAGGGTCAGACGGTCGGCGGGATCGTCATCATGCGGGCCGGAGAGAATGCGCTCGCCGTGATCGAGCGGATCAAAACAAAACTGGCAGAGATCACGCCGGCTCTACCCAAGGGTGTCCACATCATTCCCACCTATGACCGGTCCGATCTCATTCATCGGGCCATAGCCGTACTGCGCGAGAAGCTTGTGGAGGAAAGCATCATCGTCAGCCTGGTCGCCATCGTCTTTCTATTTCACCTGCGCAGCGCCCTGGTGGCGATTCTTATCCTGCCTGTGGCCGTACTGCTCGCCTTCATCCCGATGGCCTACCTGAACATCACGTCCAGCATCATGTCGCTTGGTGGCATCGCCATTGCCATCGGCGCGATGGTGGACGCGGCCATCGTGATGGTGGAAAACGCCCACAAGCGGTTGGAACAAGCTCCGAACGCGGACCGGATCGAGACCATCATCGCGGCGGCCAAGGAAGTCGGCCGTCCCTTGTTCTTTTCGTTGCTCGTGATCGCCGTATCCTTCCTGCCGATCTTCGCATTGGAAGCGCAGGAGGGGCGGTTGTTCACGCCCTTGGCCTACACTAAGACCTTCTCAATGTTGTTCGCCACCGCGCTCTCGGTAACCTTGGCTCCCGTACTGATGGTTCTTCTTATCCGGGGGCGCATCCGGGCGGAAGCTAAGAATCCGTTGAATCGGCTGTTGGTCGCGCTGTATCGGCCCATCCTCTCCGGCGCGTTGCGCGTTCGGTGGCTGACGCTCGGACTGGCCGTGGTGGTCGTAGGATTGACGGTGCCGATCTTTTCCCGCCTCGGCGCGGAATTCATGCCGCCGCTGAATGAAGGAACGATTCTCTACATGCCGACGACCGTGCCAGGCCTCTCGATTCCTGAATCGGCCAAAGTGTTGCAGGTCCAGGATCAGTTGCTCACGACCTTCCCGGAAGTGGAGCGAGTATTCGGAAAAATGGGAAAGGCGCCGACTGCCACCGATCCGGCCTTTGTCGGCATGGCCGAAATCACGGTTACGCTCAAACCGGAATCGCAATGGCGCCCCGGTATGACCTGGGACCGGTTATTGGATGAGATGGATGCCAAGCTGCGCATTCCCGGCTTTCCGAACATCTGGTGGATGCCGATTCAAACCCGCACTGAGATGATCACGACCGGTGTGCGGAGCCCGGTCGGCATTAAAGTCCTGGGACCCGATTTGAAGATCATCGAGAAAATCGGTTTGGAAATCGAGCAAGTCTTGGCAAATGTGCCAGGCACGAAAAGCGCGTTTGCCGAACGGTTGAATGAAGGCTATTACCTGGACCTGACCGTGAACCGGCGAGAAGCGGCCCGTTATGGTCTGACGGTGGGAGACGTACAAGCGGTCATCACCTCGGCCATCGGGGGAGAAACCGTGACGACCACAGTCGAGGGGCGGGAGCGGTATTCAGTCAATGTGCGCTACAAGCGCGAACTGCGCGATGACCCGGATCGACTCAAGAGGGTGCTGATTCCCACACCAAGCGGGGCGCAGATTCCACTCGGACAAATCGCCGATCTCGTCATCACGCAGGGGCCACCGTCGATCGCGGATGAAGCGGGATCACTGGCCGGGTTAGTCTCAGTCGCAGTCAGCGGCCGAGACTTACGCGGCTACGTCGAAGACGCTCAACGAGCGGTCCGAGAACGAGTCGTTCTGCCTGCCGGATATCGGCTGATCTGGGCCGGTCAATACGAACATCTGGTGCGGGCCGAAGAACGGTTAAAGTTGGTCGTCCCCGTCACCATTGGCATCATCCTCTTGCTGCTCTACCTCAACTTCGGTTCGCTGGCGAAATCCCTCATCGTCCTCCTGTCCGTTCCCTTCGCGGCAATCGGAGCCATTTGGTATCTCGACTACCTGGGCTACAACATGAGCGTGGCGGTCTGGGTGGGCATTATCGCTCTGGCCGGCGTAGCAGCGGAAACAGGTGTGGTCATGCTCGTCTATCTCGACGAAG
>JBDTSF010000311.1:0-4359 GCA_039931295.1 Nitrospirota bacterium
CCCGGCCGGCAAAGGGCGCCACAATGGGAACCTGCGAGCGGATCGTTTGGGTCCGCTCCAAGGATCTGATCTGCTTGTCATCCATGCCTAACAACCGAAGCCCTTCGAGTGCTTCCTGAGCCTCGGCACGGATACTGATCATTTCTCCTTCTCGGCGTTGCTCTTCCGCCTGACCGATGACTTTCTCTTGGAAAAGAAACCGCGCCCGCTGATAGGCCTGCTCCGCCACGTGTCGCCGCGCTCTGGCCTTGAGATAGGCAGACTGGGCAAGTCCGAGATCACCGCTATGGAGCACCGCCAGCAGCTGATTGGCCTTGACCATCTGCCCCAAGTCGGCATGCACCTCGGCCACCCGCCCACGTACGAGCGTCGTAATATTCGCCAACGCGTTTTCGTTCGGCCGTACGACGCCGGGAAAGGTACGGTAGGTGCGGAATGCCGTTCGTCCGACCGGTTCCACCGTCACACCGGACCTGGTCACTTCATCCGGCGGCAGCCGAACAAGACGCGCGTCGTTCGATGCATGTTTCGGTACGTTCTCCCCTGCCGGCGCAGGCGCACGATCACAAGCCGCGGATGAGGCCAACAGCAACATGCCGAAGAAAACCCGACTGGTCGTGCTCAGACCAGTTTGTGGGCGCGCATAATGTTCGCCTTGATTTGTCCACCGGAAAGAAGAAATACACATCCCTCTCATCTATCCTTTATACAATTAGAGTGGACCGCCCACGGCGCGCTCAAACCGCGTGAGCGCCAGGGAAAGTTCGAAACGCGCCTGGTTGTAATCCACGGTGATCTGGCGCTGGACTCGTTGGGCGTCGAGAACATCCAGAAGGCTGGATGCGCCTTGTCGGAAGCTCAATTGGGCAATGCGTAGTGCTTCTTGCGCTTGCTTTAAGAGCCCTTCCTCATAGACGAGGATTTGATCTTGCGCCGTTTCCGCCTCACGTGCATGTTGATTGATTTCACGGCTGAGATTGTTCTGGGCGCGAATCAACTCTGCCTCTTCTTTTCGTTGGGTGCCAAGCGCCGTCGCAATGTGCCCCTGCTGCCGATACCACAGGGGCGTCGGCACACTCACGCCCCCCACCATCCCCTCACGGCCGGTTTCTCTGGCGTACCCACCAAACAGGGTCACGTTCGGCACACGGGACTGCCGCTCCCTGGTGACGGTGAATTCAGCCTGCTCCACCAGTTTTCCCTGTCGTTGGAGAATGGGATGTTGCGACAGATCCCTCGACGCCATCTGCTCTGGATCCAAACGATCCCGGAGCGATCGGAAATCCCCTTGGACCTGGTACCGAATTCCCAAAGCCCCCGCCGTCAATGTGTTCAATCCGACAAGTTTCACACGCACCACATTTTTGGCTTTTGTCATCTCTTGCTTGGCTTTGAGCACCTCCACATCCGCCTTCACCGATTCGAATTGAGGGCCTTCGCCGGATCGGACGCGGGCTCTGACAATGCGCGCCACTTCCTGAACGATCTCCAAATTCTGCTGAAGAAGCTCTACCGTTCGTTCCGCCAGCAGCAGTTCGTAAAACATCCCCTTTACGTCCGAAATGAGGTTGAGCTTGGCTTCATCGAGGCCCACCGTCGCGCCGGCTAGACCGGCCTCTGCCGCATCCTGACGGGCCGCACGCATGCCAGGCCATTCCACTGTCTGATGCAACGTCATGCCGTACTCGGTCACTCGTGGCCCGACGCTGGGATCTCGAAGCGTGCCGCTCCCCGTCTGACCTCCGATCGTAGGGTTGGGATAGGCGCCGGCTTGGGTCCTCATGCCCTCATTCTGTTCAATCACGCTTTTTGCACCCAGGATCGCCGGGTTCCGTTCCAGCGCCAAGTCGATGATGCGATCGAGCGTGAACGTGGATGATTGCTCTTTCGTCTGGGCGAAAATCGGCGCCGGCATCCCACTTGTCCCCGCCGCTAACACAGTGATGAGTACGATAAAAGTCAGAAACCGAGCCAGCATGTGCTGCCTCCTTCGGAATCACGATGAGGTTGTCCGGTCGAGATCGAAAGCGAACAGAACTAACTGCGTGCAGTCGGAGGATGTAGCAATTGGGAGATGAGCAGAGTGGACTGAGAAATCTCGTCTACCGAGGCATGCGAACGGCTTGATTGGCAGTCTGACATATTCGCCCGATACGCAACGCAGTCTTCCAGCGTGTCTTGCGGCGAATCGTCCTCGAGATCGGCTGCCTCCCAACCGTCATTGAAATCACAGGCATGCCCACTCCCGGTATCGCCGGTCGAATCGCACAGGAAATTGCCTGGCCACCCGACCTGCGCGGCAGGGAAGACGGTGCAGAGAAGCAGTACAAAGACGAAAATTGAGCACAATGAACGGATCGTGATCACAGCGCCTTTAAGTAAATACGAGGATGACGAGGTTGTCAATACGTTCTTGAAATGTGTACGCAGCTCCCCTGGCAGTTGAGATGCAGCGAGGTCACCTCGCTATAGTACCGTGCTCGCAGCGTGGGTTACAAGATAAACCGTGTTGCACTTGATCCATAACGGTTCGTCACCAAATCCACAGGGTATGCGTTCCGGTTTACCGCAGTGGCCCGTCAGGTGTAGGTCGATTGTTTTGACCAGCCTGCTCCTACCCAACCTTCTTGGGGCTATCGACTGAAGAGCGCGCTGTTCATCACAAGATGAACAGCGATACTTGCGGCATAGCCCAAGGCAATCGCCCATATCCATTTCAGGTGGGACGAGAAGGTATAGATCCCCCGGGCCTGTCCCATAAGGGCCACGCCCGCAGCCGACCCAATCGACAACAGCGACCCGCCGACACCGGCTGTCAATGTCACCAACAACCATTGGCCCACGCTCATATCCAGGTCCATGCTCAACACCGCAAACATGACAGGGATGTTGTCGATGACCGCCGAAAGAATCCCGACGAGGATGTTCGCCGTCGTGTCTCCCAACCCCCCGTAAAGAGCGTGAGAGAGTGTGCCCAGATATCCCAGCGCGCCAAGCCCTCCGACACAGAGCATGATACCGTAAAAAAACATGAGCGTATCCCACTCCACACGTTTCATGCTGATGAACACATCGAACGGCTTGACGGCAGGCTTGAACAATTCTCGCCGGCTCACGTCATTCTCGCCATCAAGCGCGGAAGTCTCTGTCCAGGTTGCTACCTCCTTGCGCCGGAGAAAATATCCATACGATTTCAGCACGCCCAACCCCGTCATCATGCCGAGAAACGGAGGCATCTCAAGCACATGATGCATAAGCACGGTTCCAGCTATGGTGAGGAGAAACAACATCACAATCACAAAGCCGCCATGCTTGACCTGCACACGGGCTGTTTTGGCCGACGGCTTTTCGCGCGGAATCGTAATGGAGATCAGGACCGCCGGAACGAGCCAATTGACGAGAGACGGAATGAACAGCGCGAAAAAATCGCCAAACGGCACCACGCCTTTTTGCCAGACCATGAGGGTCGTGATGTCGCCGAAGGGACTAAACGCGCCGCCCGCGTTGGCCGCGACCACCACATTGATGCAAGCCGCGCTGATGAAGCGTCCGTGTCCTGCTCCCATGGCCAGCACCACAGCCCCCATCACCAGCGCCGTCGTCAGATTATCCGCAACAGGAGATATGAGAAATGCCAGCAAGCCGGTTAGCCAGAATACCGCACGAAAGGTGAGGCCGAATGACACGAGGCTGGTCTGCAGCGCCGAAAAGACGTTGCGCTCCACCATGGTATTGATGAAAGTCATAGCGGAGAGAAGAAACAGCAGCAATTCAGCGTATTCCAGCAGATTATGGCGCAGGAGTTCGCCAACAACATGGGATTGGTGTTGAGAGGCATAGGCGATGGCCGTCAGGATCCATATGACGCCTGCCGCCACCATGACGGGTTTTGACTTCCGCAGATCAATATTTTCTTCGACAATGACCAACACATATGCAGCCAGAAACACCGCTAATGCGAGGTAGCCTGTCCAGTGATCCGTAAAGCTCAACATCCCGCCCCTTTCACAACGACACGATCCCGGTCCTTCGACCTTTCCTTGTTTCCCTGCGGATTAAATATCATAGTTTCTCACTCGTGTCCCAACGTTATTCGAATCGATTGAACTCCCGAAGGGATCCGATCACACCCGTTGGGCTGCTGAGAGGAGATGTCGTTGATCTCAGGGAATCACTCGACCATACGAGAAGGCTGGCCGTCTGTTAAAAAAAGCCGCCAGTCGGTAGGGAGTGGCCAGGTGTCCTTCTCGCTCACAGAACAGAGGAAGGGATGGAGGCTGATGATCTTCTGTGCTCGCGCAACGCGCGGCCTGGGAAAGATGGGAAGGGTAGCTTGGTCGTCCTCCTGCTCGCGGAACG
>JBDTSF010000312.1:0-2853 GCA_039931295.1 Nitrospirota bacterium
CGGGTGAAGGCCGGATTGACGATCAAGGGGGTGCCGACCTCCCAGCAGACTGCCGAGCTGGCCAGACTGCAGGGCATCCCACTCATTGACCAGGACAACGCCTGGGTCATCGATGTCGCAATCGACGGGGCGGATCAGGTCGATCCAAGCTTCAATCTCATCAAGGGCGGTGGCGGCGCGCTCTTGAAGGAAAAGATCGTCGCAGCCTCGGCCAAGCAGTTCATCGTCATGGTCGACCAGACCAAACGAGTCCCCGTGCTCGGGGGATCGTTCCCGCTTCCCATCGAGGTGGTCCCTTTCGGCTGGGGCAGTACGGCTAGAGAAATTCAGGCCATCACGAAGAGTCCTGTGGTGCTCAGGGAACGGAACGGAGCGCCATTCACTACGGAAGCAGGGCACGTGATTCTGGATGTTCATCTCCCGCGGATCGATAATCCTCGAGAACTCGAAATCGCCTTGCATCACATTCCCGGAGTGGTAGAGACTGGCCTCTTTGTCGGACGAACAGACTTGCTCATCGTGGGCACTGCGAATGGAGTCGAGTCGTACCCCGCGACAAGGACATGACTGAGCCAATCAGCAGGCGGGAAACCTTACAGGCCTTCACGACGCATGCTCGACTCCTTTTGGCCCTTCCCCTTGTTTCTCTCGTCAGCTCGTGCCTCGAGATCCCCTTCGCGCACACGACCACCGAACAATCGAAAGGTGAGGACATGAACCAGGACACTTCCCCCAGCACACTCGACCCCTATCGTCTCCCGAGACATGTCGTCCCAATGCGTTACGATCTGCGACTGGAGCCGGACCTGGCTGGCGCAACATTTTCCGGACAAGAGACGATCACTCTCACGATTCATCAACCAACCTCTGAGATCGTTCTCAACGCCATCGAACTCGACATCGTCTCGGCTCAAATCGAGGGAGGTTCGGGTCCGATGAGGCAGGCCACGATTGCATTAGACGCATCGCTCGAACGGTGTCATCTCACATTCACCGAGCCTCTCTTGCCAGGCACCTGGAGGTTAACCATCGCATTCCGCGGGACGCTCAACGACAAGCTTCGAGGTTTCTACCGGAGCACGTACAAAGACGAGCGCGGTACGACTCATAGCCTGGCCGCTACACAGTTCGAAGCGACCGATGCTCGTCGGGCATTCCCTTGTTGGGATGAACCGGATTTTAAAGCCGTCTTTGCCACGACATTGGTCATCGATCCCATGCTCACCGCAGTGTCCAACAGCTCGGTGACAACTGAAACGCTGGCTGGGGGGAAGAAAGTGATCCGCTTCGCCGATACGATCAAGATGTCGACCTACCTGGTCGCATTCATCGTGGGCCGAATCGAGCCGACCGAACCTGTGATGATCGGGCAGACTCCACTTCGCCTATGGGCCGTTCCTGGGAAGAAACACCTGACGGGATTTGGTCAAGACATTGCGGCGGCGTCACTCTCATTTTTTGAGAGCTATTATGGAATCCCTTATCCCGGTGACAAGCTGGACCTGCTTGCGATTCCTGACTTTGCCTCCGGAGCCATGGAAAACCTGGGCGCGATTACCTATCGTGAAACAGCTCTGCTGGTCGATCGGCAGGGGGCGACGCACGGTGACCTCGCGCGCGTGGCCGATGTGGTCGCGCATGAAAATGCGCATATGTGGTTCGGTGATTTAGTGACCATGACTTGGTGGAACGGGCTCTGGCTGAACGAAGCCTTTGCCACGTTCATGGAAATGCTGGCCGTCGATGCTTGGAAACCGGAATGGAAACGATGGGACAGCTTCGGCGTCGAGCGCGCGGCCGCGTTTTTAGTCGACGGACTGCATAGCACCAGACCGATCGAATATCCTGTGCAGGCTCCCAAGGATGCCGACGCGATGTTCGACGTGCTGACCTATCAAAAGGGCGCATCGGTACTCCGAATGCTGGAACAGCACATCGGCCCGACCCTGTTCCGAGACGGGGTCCGCGACTACTTGCGTGCGCATGCCTATGGGAATGCAGACACGAGCGATCTCTGGGTTTCACTAGGGAAGGTCGCGAAACAGCCGGTGCCTGAGCTCATGGACGGCTGGATTTTCCAGCCTGGATTCCCGCTCGTGACTGCCAACGTGAGCGCGGCTTCAGGACTGACCATCACGCAACAACGGTTCAACTACTTGAGCGAAGCCCCGTCAGGTATCTCACAAGACCAGCGGTGGAATATTCCGCTCCAGATTCGAGTCATCTCAGGCGGCAAGCGCAGCACGTCACGCATACTGTTGACGAAGAAGGACGTGACCGTCCCACTCCCTCACGATTGGGAGTCAGTATTCATCAATGAAGGTGGTCATGGGTTCTATCGGGTGCGCTATGCGCCAGACCTGCTTCGTCGTTTACTGAACGCGGGCGTCGATACATTCGCTCCCTCCGAACGATTTAATTTCATCAACGACGCCTGGGCGACCACCGTCGCAGGCCTCATGCCCCTCACGGACTATCTTGACCTGACAGCCCGGTTCATCACGGAGCGGGATAAGAATATCTGGGCTCTGTTACTCGAATCGTTCTCATTTCTGAACCGGATCATCACCGTGGAGGATCGACCGGCGCTCGAAGCGTTCGTGCGAGGCCGGGTCGGTTCGGCCGTAGCAGACTTGGGTTGGGAGCCCAGACACGGTGAGAGCGAGCTCACGAAACAACTGCGGGGTGAACTGATCGGCGCACAGGGTAAACTCGGCAACGATCCGGTCATTCAACGACGTGCAGTCGAGCTGTACCAGATGTACCGCAACGACGCGAAAGCCGTTGACCCCAATATTGTGCCTTCGCTCGTCGCGATTCTCGCGCATACGGGCGACGCCGCCAGGTATGAAG
>JBDTSF010000313.1:0-20758 GCA_039931295.1 Nitrospirota bacterium
CCCGTTGGGTGGCGCCTTGCGCCTCTCTGATCTGCGCGAACACGCGGGCAGCGGAGCTGAAGGGGCCGATCAGGATTCCGGCAAAGAGGACGAAGGCAAAGAGGTCGCCCGGCGACACGCTTCCATCGATGACCTGCCGTCCCCCATACCACAACACCGCCGCTGCCGCGGAGAAGGTGAGGAGGCTGATGACGGGAATAAACACCGCCATGACGCCGGCCTTTTGCATCGTGAACGCCAAGGTCTGTTCAACTTGTACGGCAAACCTGGTTTCTTCGCGCTGTGTTTGGACGAAGGACTTCACGACCCGGATACCGGAGATCACTTCCTCGATCAGAGTGCTCATGGCAGCGGTGTGGTCCTGAATCGAGGTCGAGAGCGATTTCAGTTTTCGCCCGAAGAACTTGGCCACAAGGACGAGCAATGGAAGCAGAACGAGGATTAAAAGACAGAGCTGCCAATTCATGATCAACAAGAACGTGATGCCTCCCACGAAAGTCACGAGCTGTTTCGCGCCGTCGATCGGCGTTTCAGTGACGATCGATTGGATAACCGTCACGTCGTTCATGAGCCGTGAAAGAAGCTCACCCGTTCTCCGGCGGGCAAAGAAACTCACCGATAACGTGTGCAGATGTCTAAAGAGATGTCGACGAAAGTCGGCAATGATGCGTTGAGAAATCCATGCAGTCAGATAGCTATGGCCCATCGAACAGAGTCCCTGCAGGATGACGAGTCCAAGAAGGATGAGAATCATGTTCGTCATTTTGGGCTGATCGCGCTGCACAGTAATGATGTCCCACAAGGTGCCAGCCAACCGCAGCAAGGTCAGGTTGACGGCCGCGACGCCCATGACCAGTAACCCGGCCAGCACCATGCGAGATAGGTAGGGCTTCAGGAATGGGAGAAATCGTGAGAAGGTAGACATCAGGCGATCTTAGCAGACTAGGAAAGAGCGATGTTGGTATGGGTGAACGTCGATGGAGTACAACAGCCTGCACTCTGAGGGTCTGCTCGGTGCGAGAACATGCTGCGGGAGTTTCAGCACCAGCTAGAAGAGGTTGCTGCAGAACGCCAGGAGGGACTTGAAGAGGGGGATACTGGCGGGAGGTCTTGTCGACGCTATAATTCTACAACGGACTCTATTAGGTTCTTGTTGATGGCCACGAAATCCGAGCGATCCTTATCATTGATTACCACGTCGGTGAGACTGATAAAGAGGCGTTGCTCTTCGTTAATCGCATCGGACACACGATTGCGCATCGGGGGAATGAGGAAGTCGCCGATATAGGCACAACTTACAGTTCGGACGCAGATGCGAACTTTCTTGCCTTCGGGCACTGACCCCTCCTCCCCCGTCTCGGGTGAAGCTTAACTTTTGCGACGTTCAAATTTTTGACGCCGGCGCAGCTTTTTATACTTGTGCTTGCGCATTTTTTTACGGCGTTTTTTCAGCACACTGGACATGCATGTCTCTCCTGCAAAGAGGCGAGTGTAGAATTTTCCATGGCAAATTGCAAGCGCATCTACAGAACACATTGATCATGACTGTGCTGAGGGCGAACACGCTGATGGCTTCCGATTCGGTGTAAGTTGGCTCACGACGGCTTGACCTGCCGAATACTCGTTTCTATACTGCCACCAGCATGGTTCCTTATAAAGCTCCACAGTTTTCCGTCTTATTCCTTCTCGGTGCGATGCTCTTGATCGGCGTCGGGTGCGGGGGCAAGACTATTCAACATCCCGAAGATCATGAACGGTACCTCCGTATTGATCGGGCGGTGGAATCGCTTCGCCAAGCGTATGTGAAGAAAGATCCGTCGGATCTGGCGTCACTCATGATGCCGATTGATCAGCTTGAGCGGCTGCAAGAAGAAGCCCAGGTCGATTTCCAGACGTTTAGTGCCATCGTGTTGGACTTTGCGATTGAACGCATCATGATCGAAGGGGATAACGTCGATGTATTTGTGCATTGGCAGGGGCTGTGGAAGAAGGATTCGGACGATCCAGGGCTCCGGCAGCGGGGCCATACGAAATTGCAGTGGGTTGGCACTCAGGCGATTCTCTTGCGCGGGATTCAGGGCGATGCCCCATTCGGGATGAAAGCGCGGCAGGTCACAATCGATCCCACACGTTCTCCTATAAAGAAATAATTCATGCCGTCTCGCCGATCTTCTGCGCCGGTACAAGCCGATTTCCTTGTTATTGGAAGTGGTGTCGCGGGTCTTCGCGCGGCGTTGGAATTAAGCCGTGCTGGCCGTGTCATCGTGCTGACGAAAGGGCATCCGCTTCAAAGTAGTTCGATCCATGCACAGGGCGGGGTGGCGGTGGCGATGAGTGAAGAAGACGACGTGGCCATCCATTTAACCGATACACTCAAAGCAGGTCATGGCCTCTGCCAAAAAGAAGCGGTGCGGGTTCTTGTAGGAGAAGGACCCGACCGGATTCAAGAATTGATCGGGTGGGGGGCCAAGTTCGACAAAGTCGGCGGTAAGTTTGCGTTTGCTCGGGAGGCGGCACACAGCCGAAGCCGTATCCTGCGAGCGCGGGGGGACGCGACGGGGAACGAAATGGTGCGAGTGCTGATTGCCGAGGTGAACCGGCAGAAGCGTATCCAGCGATTGGATCATCATTTTACGGTGGATCTCATTGTTGACGCGGGACATTGCTGTGGGGCCGTTGTCTTGGATGAAGGATCCGGCCGCCAGTTCGTGCTACCTGCTCGGGCGGTTGTCTTGACGACCGGCGGGGCTGGTCAGATCTATGCGCGGACGACGAATCCCCCGAATGCGACCGGCGATGGAATGGCGATGGCACTACGGGCAGGCGCGGTGCTTCAAGATATGGAGTTCGTTCAATTCCATCCTACTGCATTGTATTTGCCGTCGAGTCCGCCTTTTTTGCTGTCCGAAGCGATGCGAGGCGAGGGTGCGCAGCTACGTAACAATAAGGGAGCTCTCTTCATGCAGCGGTATCACCCCATGGGGGCGTTGGCGCCGAGAGACATCGTGTCACGAGCGATCTTGGCAGAGATGGCGGCAACGAAAGCACGCCATGTCTATCTTGATGTCACCCACTTGGGAGCGGAGTTCGTGAAGCGGCGTTTCCCGACCATTTATGCGACCTGTCTTCGCTATGACATCGACATCACGGAGGAATGGATACCTGTGTCTCCCAGTGCGCACTATATGATGGGCGGGGTCTGGACGGATCTGAATGGTGCGACGACGATTCCAGGGCTTTTTGCTGCCGGGGAAGTCGCGTGCAGTGGTGTGCATGGAGCGAATCGCCTAGCCAGCAATTCCTTGCTCGAAGGATTAGTATTTGGTGCGCGCGCGGCTTCGGCAGCGGTGGCGTGTGCGGATCGACAGAAGTTTTCCACACTATTGTCCCAGAAGGCCACGCTCCAGGCGGGCCAATTCGGCACCTTGGAGGATGCGGAAAAATTGCGAAGCTCCCTGAGGCGGACAATGTGGGGACAGGTGGGCGTCATTCGCTCGGGAGAATCGTTGATCCGTGCTTGTGCGCAACTATCACGGTGGGCCCAATTGATCACCCAGCCGTTTGAAAACCGAGCCGCGCTGGAAGTGAAAAATATGGTGCAAGTGGCGCAATGCGTGGCGGAAGCGGCGTTGTGGCGGGAGAATAGTGTCGGAGCCCATTACCGGTCTGATTTTCCAGAGGCGAAGCGGGTTGGATGGCAACAACACAGTCGCCTGGTAAGTGGGGAAGTGACTACTGGGAGAACCGCCCAGAAATTGCGGGGGTTGCTGCTGTCTCTGGGGGGCCGTATCGGTTGACCGGGCGTTCCACGATGACACCGTCACGGACGAGGAACGTGCGATAGTAATGGAGCACCTTCCGGACGTACTGTCTGGTTTCATCGAACGGGGGAAGCGCTTGATAATGCTCAACCGCATTCTCTCCGGCATTGTAGGCCGCGAGGGCTAGCGGTAAATTTCCGTGGAAACGGTCGAGCAGCTGGCGCAAGTATTTCGTGCCTCCGCCCACATTATCATCCGGATCGTACATATCCCGCACATCCAGGCGCACGGCGGTTTGGGGCATCAGTTGCATGAGACCAATCGCACCAGCGCGAGACACTGCACGAGGATCAAAGTTTGATTCAGCTTTGATGACCGCTCGGATCAGCGCGGGATGGAGCCGGTGTTGGGAGGAATACCGACGAATGACAGGTTCGAGTTCTTGCTCAGACAAGGCCGAGTGGAATCGGGTGGATTCAATCTCGATTTTCCGGTAGCGAGAATCGGAAGGGACATTGGTGAGTGAGATTGAGCCGTTGGGTCCGATGAACTGATAAATTTCTGCCGTAGTGGTTGGGATGGCACAGGTCAGCGATCCGATTCCTATGGTGGCCGTTGCGGTGAGTCCAATGGCTGCGTGCCGATGGAGGGATCGCATGAGAAGAGAAAAAACATTGTGCATGGTTGCAACGATAGCAGTCTCCCGCCAGGTGTCAAGAAAATGCAGATCTTATGCCTCGATGTCGGCAATTAATAGTCAAGAAAAACAATGGGTTTTGTGATAGGTGTGTGCGGCTAGGGTTCTAGAAAGTGCGTTCGGTTGGCTCTAAATAGGCTATGGATTTGCAGGGTGAGAAGTCCCGGGGCTCCCTTCCCCACCGGATGCCCGTCCACCATAGTGACTGGCATCACCTCCATGCTCGTGTTGGTGAGAAAACACTCATCCGCTCTATAGATTTCCTCGACCCCAAAGGATCCTTCATCTATGGGGATCTTCAATTCTTGCGCGAGGCCGAGGACAATGCCGCGGGTGATCCCGTCCAACAGGCCGCACGCAAGTGCTGGAGTGCAGAGCCGGCCTGCTCGGACGAAAAAGAGATTGCTGACGGTGCATTCCGTCAGATGCGACTCCCAATTGAGGAGGATGCTATCAAAGGCGCCTGCCGCGATGGCTTCCCGTTTGGCCAGGATATTGTTCAAAAAGTTTGTGGTCTTGATCTGAGGGGACAGAGCGCTGGGTAGGTTCCGTCTTGTTTTGGCGACGATCAGGTGTACGCCGTGACGGTATTGTTCGGGTGAGGGGGGGGGGAGCGGTTTGGCCATAATCACGACGGTGGGAGTTGGACACAGGGCTGGATCGAGGCCGATGTCGCCGGCTCCTCGGGAGATGGTGATACGAAGATACGCATCGGTGTGTTCGTGGCCGACGTCATTCCGTGCCATCGCCTCGTGGAGGAGCGCTGGCCATCTGTGTTCGGGAATGGGGATCGTCAGCCCGATTGCATCCGCAGACCGGCGAAGCCGAACAAGATGTTGGTCCGGCATGAAAATCCGCCTCCCGTAGGAGCGAATCGTTTCATAGACGCCGTCTCCATAGAGAAAGCCATGATCGAAGACGGAAACGACGGCCTCCTCTTCTCTCACAAACCGATCATTGAGATAAATCCACATGGTTACCCCTGCTGCAGTGCGCTGAAGAAGGCCTGGGCTTTCTGGAGCGTTTCCTCGTATTCCTTGGCCGGATCGGAGTCGGCGACAATTCCTGCACCGACCTGCAAGTATCCCTTCCCTGCACACCATACCACCGTTCGAATCACGATATTGAGGTCGAGGTCGCCGTTCCAGCCGATGTATCCGAACGATCCGGTGTAGGGGCCCCGGCGTACCGGCTCTAGTTCCTCGATAATCTCCATGCAGCGGATCTTTGGTACGCCTGTGATCGTGCCTCCGGGGAACAGCGCTCGAATCAGATCAAAGGGAGTGGCATTCGGCTTCAGGACGCCGCTGATATGAGACACAATGTGGTTGACGTGTGAATACTGCTCGATCGCCATGAATTCGTCGACCCGCACACTGCCGAATCGGCAGACGCGGCCCAGGTCATTTCGTTCGAGATCGACGAGCATGAGGTGCTCCGCCCGTTCTTTTTCATTTGCAAGCAGTTCACCAATGAGGCGTTGATCGTCGCACGGGTCAAATCCGCGTGGCCTGGTTCCAGCAATGGGGCGTGTGTCTGCCTGCCCGTTGTGCAAACGGACGAGCCGTTCGGGCGAGGAACTGATCAACGTGACGTCATCGAAGTGCATGAGCCCTGAGAAGGGCGAGGGGTTTACGGCTTGGAGACATCGATAGAGTGTCTGTTCATAGGGTTGTCGATCTATTCTCTCGTCGTAGGTGTTAGGAGGATCCAAGGTGAATCGGTGCGACAAGTTGGCTTGGTAGATATCTCCGGCTGCAATATATTCTTGGCAGTTCCGGACTTGATTGAGGTAGGCATCCCGCGTTTGGTCGGGATGAAAAGCCTTTTGATCGAAGGAGGGGAAATTCTTGAGGGGCACAGGCCTTCGGCTTAATCGGGCTTCCCACTCGGCCAGACGATCTATACCCTCGTGATAGAGTTTTTCGCGAGGCTCTCCCAAAAACCGTTCCATGGGCGGGAAAAAGAAAAGCTGCAGACAATCAGTTTGATGGTCGATGACGGTGACGATGTCATACAGACCGAATTGCAGATAGGGCAGCTGCAGGTCGTCTTTGGCCAAGGACGGAAGTATTTCGAATTCACGCACGAGATCGTAACTCAAGTAGCCGACCGCTCCGCCCCAAAAAGGGGGCAGGCCTGGAAGAGGCGCTATCGGGGGGTAGGTGAGGTGGCGACTGAGGCTGCCAAAGGGATCTTGTGAGGAGTGTTCGTCTCCTCCGTTGGTGTGAAGAACAGTCTGTCCTTGCCGCCCAATGAGCACCGCAAAGGGATCGCTCCCCAGAAATGAATAGTCGTGCCCGCGATTTGACCGTTTCCCGCTATCGAGGAGGAATGATGGCTGAGAGGGAGATGCGATCAGACGGTATAACTCGAAAGGTGTCCTGCCGCGTCTGTCCAGCGCGAGGACCAGAGGCTGTGGAGGTCCATCAAGGAACGATGATTGAGAGAAATGGGTCATGGATGAACGTGTATGGCTCCATCCCTGCGTGTCATTCACTATACCCTACGGCACTGGTTTCATCCCAGTGCATGGTCGGCTTGACAATTTGACATTGATTCTGCTTGAATTGCGAGCCCGCCATCGGCAGAGTCTTTGTGGCATCAGCTGCAGTGCGCTCTCCTCCGTGGGTACACATGCCCCCTTCACAAGATCCATTGTACGCCGGGCTTGGCCAAGCGGTCCGGATCGCAACAGATCTGGTCGCCGCGCTGATTGTCGGAGGAGGGTTGGGGTGGCTGTGCGACACATACCTTTTTGATTCTTCCCCTTGGGGGATGGTCATCAGTCTTGTGTTGGGGGGCGTAGCCGGGATCAGAAATGCGTACCGGTCGGTGCAGCGGTGGCCGAAGACATAACGATTATGACTAGACGAAACACATAGAGCGCCATGGAAGAAAGCCCGCTTCATCCCTTCGAACTTCACGAGTGGATCCCGATCTCGCTCGTCGGATTTGATATTTCCGTCAACAAAGCCGTTGTCATGATGTGGATTGTCGTCGCCCTGGCGGCGGTGTTCATGGTGATCGCAGGATCGGCGCGCAAACTGGTGCCCGGCAAGTTACAGAGCATAGCAGAGCTCATGGTGGACTTTATTCGCAGCATGATCCTCGATACGATGGGCAAAGAGGGGATGCGATTTTTCCCGCTCATCGCCACCCTCTTTCTCTTTATTCTCTTCTGCAATCTTCTCGGGTTGATCCCCGGCAGCTACACCGTCACGAGTCAGATTATTGTGACGGCTGTGTTCTCCTGCGTGGTATATGGGATCAGTCTGATCATGGGATTTCTGATCCATGGAATCAAGTTCTTGGGCATTCTCATCCCACCCGGTACGCCCGGGTGGCTGCTGCCGTTAATGATACCGATCGAGTTGATGAGTCAGTTGGCGCGGCCCATTTCACTGGCCGTTCGGTTATTTGCGAATATGACGGCTGGTCACGTGATTCTCGGGGTCCTGTTCGGCATGGCGATCAGCGGCGGATTGTTGATCGGGTGGTTGCCCTTTGCATTTACGGTTGCGATATACGGATTGGAAGTCGGTATCGCGTTCATTCAGGCCTATATTTTTACCATATTGACCTGTGTCTACATTGGGGATGCATTTCATTTACATGGCCATGATGAGCATGCGCACTGACAGGCAGCTGAAAGGCTTTCCGGGAGCGTTCTCGGCCGACGTCTGCTCGTGGGCGCACTCTATCATTCGCTTCAAGGTATTCGCGTCCTGCGGTCTTGCTGGGAGGAGATGTTGAGCAGTCTGTTCGGGCGTACAGTGAGTTTTCATTAAAGGAGGATAGACAAACAATGGATTTAGGAGCAGCAGGGTTGATAGGCATGGGCTGTGCCGCAGCAGGGTTTGCCGGAGCCGGCGTAGGGATCGGCTACATTTTCGGGAAAGTGATTGAAGTGGTGGCGCGCCAGCCGGAAGCCGAAGCTCGTGTCACAAAGTATATGTGGATCGGATTCGCGCTGGTGGAAGCCATTGCGCTGTATGGACTGGTCGTGGTGTTCATCATTATGGGACTCCGCAAGGGGTAGCGAGGTAAGCGAAAGAAATGGATACTCCAATATCCCCTTACACCTCTACTCGGGGGAGCTCACATGCCGCAGTTTGAATCTCACTTTTTTTCTTCCCTAATTTTTTGGGAAATCGTGTCGTTCGCGATTCTCCTCTTCGTGCTCTACAAGTTTGCTTTTCCCGGCATCTTGGGCGTGTTGGAAGAGCGGGAAAAGAAAATTAAGGATAGTCTCGATCAAGCTGAGCGTCACCGGTCTGAGGCTGAGCGGAAACTCAAGGAGTACGAGGCCAAGCTGAACATGGCTGCGAAAGAGGCCGAGGGGGTTCTGACTGCCGCAAAAGAACGAGCGCAGCGGCTCATGGAGGAAAATGAGCAGCGGATGACGATCGAAGCCGAGCGGATCAAAGGTGACGCGACGCGTGAAATCGATCATGAGCGTCGCAAGGCGATTCAGGATATTCGCGCTCAAACTACTGACCTGGCTTTAATGGTTGCGGAGAAAGTCGTGCAGCGAAGCCTGAACGAAGCGGACCACCGAAAATTTGCAGATGAGGCGCTTGAGGCGCTGTCAAAGTCTTATCAGCGATAATGCTTGGATCTGGCGGGGTCAGCCTAGGCTGACCCCGCCCGATCTATATCCTTCTAAATCCACACAGATAAAGCGAAACCCTACTTTGCGCAGGCGGGCGCTGATGTGTGCACGCAAGTCCGGTTGATTCAACCGGGAAAAATCATCTGCTCCGACCTCGATTCGCGCGACCTCTCCATGCTCCCGTACGCGCATATGGTGAAATCCTTCAGCATGCAGAATGTCTTCCGCCTCTTCCACTCGACGGAGTTTTTCGATCGTGATCGGGACGCCGCGAGGGATTCTGGAAGAGAGGCAGGCTGCTGCCGGCTTATTCCAATTTGAGAGTCCCAACATTTGGGCCAGAGCCCGCACATCAGATTTGGAGAGGGAAGCTTCGACGAGCGGGCTTCGAATGCCCCATTCTCGTGCCGCCTTGATTCCCGGCCGATCGTCTCCGAGGTCATCAAGATTTGTCCCGTCTGCAATCCATTTGCTCGCGCGCGGTTCCCGCAGCCCGTCCAACAATTGATAGAGATCGGTCTTGCAATGGAAGCAGCGGGCCGCATCGTTCTGCACGAAGGCGGGAATCTCGAGCTGATCGGTGTGGACCAGCTCATGACGCGCACCGATCTCTATTGCAACCTGTTTCGCTCCGGTGAGTTCAACCATGGGAAATGTTGGGGAGACAGCGGTGAGGCCCAGCGCCCGTTCGCCGAGTTGTTCATGGGCGATCTTCAAGACGACGGTGCTGTCGATCCCACCGGAATAGGCGACCAGGACGGACTGCATGTCCGAGATGACTTGGCGGAGCGTCCTGAGTTTGACGTGGAGGGAGTCGGTCATCATGGATACGTATCCTTAGCGTTGTGCCAAGCAGGTTGCGGGAAAACCATGTATGGACGGTAGTACATCACTGATTTGCGCGTTCGGAATAACAAGAGAGTTCCACGCAGGATGCTCAAAAAGTCCGATCAGCAAGGCCGCAGCGAGCGAAGAGGCGAGGAGGTACCAACCGCACTTTGTGTGGCCGTTCGCCCGCAGAATGGATCTTGGCGAACGGAACATATCCTCCAGTACTTCCGAGCCTCTGAGCGATGTGAGAACGCCGCTGGCGGGCTTTTTCAGCATCTTGCTAGAATTTGACCTTCGCTTTGGCAAGGTCGCCTACCACCACTAACGCGTATCGTTTAGGGTCCAGATATTGTCTGGCAACGCGTTGGACATCTTCTTTCGTGACCCGGTCTATCCATTTTGGGTAGTCCGAAAAATATTCGAATCCCAAGCCATAGAGTTCCACTTGAGCGAGCACGTGCGCGAGTTTTCCCGTGGAATCAAATCGTAGGGGGAAGCTGCCCACGAGAAATGATTTCGCTTCGGCCAACTCCTGGTCGGATACGGGAGTATCGCGAATGGATTTGATCTCGGACAGGACGCTGGTGATGGCTTGATTCGTCGTCTCCGTCTTGGTTTGAAGGTTGACCCAGAAAGAACCGGGCATCAGCCGAGCATCGAAGTGGCTCATAATTCCGTAGACTAATCCCTGCTTGTCGCGAATCGAATCCATTAAGCGCGAGGAAAATCCGCCGGCCCCAAGGATGTAGTTCATGACTGTCACGGAATAATAATCCGGATGCATGCGCGGGATGCCCTCATGGCCAAGCACAATTGTAGATTGGGTGAGATCTTTCTCAATAAGTTGGACTGTTCTTCGTTCGACCGGGGAGGGCTTTTTCATATTCCGAGCTGTCGAGGCCACCTTTTTCCAAGCGCCAAAATGGGTTTGTACGAGTGCCGTGGCCTGTTCAAGTGTCATATCGCCGACGATGGTCAGGATAACTTGGGAAGGGGAATATTCCTTTCCGTAGAAGGCTTGTACGTCGGCCAGAGTGATTTTATCGAGCGTCTCCTCTGTTCCGTTGACTGGCCATCGGTAAGGGTGCCCGTGGAACACGAGCAAATTGAACGCCTTCATGGCAATGTGGCCTGGGTCGTCATTGTCGCTGGCCATCTCGCCGAGGATTTGGGTGCGAATTCGTTCGAATTCCGGCTTATGAAACGCAGGCCGTTGCAACATGTCAGCGAGTAGGGTAAAGCCGAGGTCGAGGTCTTTCCTGAGAACGCGGGCGGAGACAGTGGTGTAATCCTCTGAGGCTTTGGTTTCCAGCGTCCCGCCGACGAAATCGATTTGCTCTGCTTGCTGTCTCGATGTGCGCGTGGTTGTCCCTTCGTCCAGAAGACTGGCGACGAGGTTTGCGAGTCCTGCTTTGTCGGGAGGGTCTTGAGCCGAGCCGGCTTTAATGAGCGCGTGGATTTCAACGATAGGGAGGAAATGTTGTTCGAGAACGAGCACGGTGATGCCGTTTGTCGTGATAAATTTTGTCGGCGTGATCTCCGCCGCTCCACCGGAGCCATTAGCCAGGAGGAGTGCGCACAGTCCTACCACGAGGGTGAGAGCCATCTGTCGTCGAGGCGTGCCGGTCCGTTGTCTTGTCGTCGGCATCATCAGGGTTTTCCCTGTTGTGTTGCGGTGGAGGGTGTCTCTGGTTGTTTGGAAGGCAGGGGGATCAATGTGCCGACGGTCCGATTGTCTTCAATTAAATACTGACGAGCGACACGCTGAATATCTTTAGGAGTGACCGCTCGGATCTGTTCGACAAACTGGTCTATTTTCCGCCACCCGGCACCAACAGATTCAGCTTGGCCCAGCAGCATGGCATGCCGGAAGTTGGAGTCCTGTTCAAACACATGAGTGGCTTCCACTTGATTCTTTGCTCGTTGTAGTTCTTGCTCTGACGGTGGATCGGTCTGGAGCCGTTTGATCTCTTGATGAAGAGCATCCTCAACCGATTCCGGCTTCTGGCCTGGGCTGACGAGAGCATAGAAGTAGAAAAGGCCTGGATCGGCCTGCAGCAAGCTGTACTCTGACCCGACTGCCAACGCAGACTTTTGCTCGTAGACAAGGCTCTGGTACAAGCGCGCACTTTTCCCGTGCGATAGAATTGAATCGAGGATGTCGAGCGCATACGAGTCTTCACTCGTAAAATTTGGCACACGATAGCCGATCATGACGAAGGGGACTTGTGCCTCTCGCTTCAGGCGAAAGCGGCGTTCACCTTTTTGCTCTGGTTCAATAGTGGCGATCGGTTTAGGTTCCGGCCCTCGCGGGATCGGTTCGAAGAGTTGTTTGATCGTGGGGAGCAAGCCGTCGGCGTTGATGTCGCCCACGACGATGAGGGTGGCATTGTTGGGGGAGTAGTAGGTGTCATAATGCCGTTGCAAGTCATCGAGCGTCATGGCGTCCAAGTCGCCGAACCAGCCGATCACCGGCCAATGGTAGGGGTGGCTGAAATAGGCCTGCGCGAAGAGCGCTTCGACCAGTGCGCCTTGGGGGTCGTCCTCGGTGCGAAGGCGTCGTTCTTCCTTCACGACTTCTCGTTCTGTTGTCAATTCAGGCCTGTCGAGCACGAGTCCTTGCATGCGATCGGCCTCAAGTTCCAGCGCCAGCTCGACGCGGTCGGTCGCGAGATTTTCGAAGTATGCGGTGAAGTCTTGGCTTGTGAAGGCGTTGTCTGTTCCGCCGTTCTTTCGAATCAGTCGGGAAAATTCGCCCTTGGGGTATTTGGCGGTGCCCTTGAACATCATATGCTCCAGCATGTGGGAGAGGCCTGCGCGGCCCATCACTTCGTTGCGGGAACCGACTTTGTACCAGACCTGGACGGTCGCAACCGGAGCTTTGGGAACTTCGACTAAGAGGACTTTCATCCCGTTGGAGAGGATGAACTCATGAGGTTCCACTGCAAACACGGGTGACGTGAGGAAGAAGACAAGGCTGCCCGCAGCAGCCAGCCACGATAATCGCATGATAGATTGAAAGTACAGCCAGGTCATGTTTGGGTGGTACGCACCATATATGCTAGCAACGGGATTCAATTTGTGTCAAGGCACGTTCTGTGTATTCTGGGGAGAGATTCCCTAATTGGCCGCAGGCGCCAAGGACGTCGCGCCCCCGGCTTTTACGCACGAACACGTCAAGGCCCGCCTGGCGCAGGATGGTTTGAAAGGCAGAAATATTGCGGTCCGATGGGCGGCGGAAGGGACTCCCGGGAAATTCATTGAACGGGATTACATTGATCTTGCATGCAATCCCACGGACGAGTTTAGCGAGGCGGCGAGCGTCGTCGCCATCATCGTTCACCCCGGCTAGCAGAACATACTCAAACGTGAGTCGTCGGGTCGGTGGTAAGGGATAGCGGCGACAGGCGGCGAGCAACGTTTTAAGCGAGGCGATTCCATTGGCTGCCGGCATCAGGCGGGCGCGCTGGTCGTCCGTTGTGGCATTCAGCGAAATGGCGAGGTTGACGCCGAGCGGTGCGATATCTTTCAATCGCGAGGCGAGGCCGGCAGTGGAGACTGTTATGCGTCTCGGCGACCATCCGAGCCCCCACAGTTTATTGGTCAGTCGCCGGATGGCCTCTGACAAGGCCTCCATATTGGCCAACGGTTCTCCCATTCCCATAAAAACAAGGTTGGTAATCCGCTCGCCAGAGTCGAGATGATCTTGGGCGGTCAGGACTTGCTCCACGATTTCGTGTGATTTCAAGTTACGTTTTAACCCCATCGTGCCGGTCAGGCAGAATCCGCAATCCAGGGTGCAGCCGACCTGCGTTGACACACAGAGGGTTAAACGGTCCTCATCGGGGATCAACACAGTTTCGACGGTGAGTCCGTCGCTGAGCACGAGGATGAGTTTCCTCGTGTGATCAATCGAACGGAAGATGGTGCAACCTGCGGTACGTTGAATCGTGACGTGTGAAGCCAGCGCGGTTCGCTCCAATTGCCCGAGGTCTGTCATCTGGTTGATGTCTGTGGCTCGACGTTGATAGAGCCAGCGCAAAATCTGACCGGCCCGGTAGCGAGGCCATCCGAATTGATGCACAAGTTGGCCCATCCCTTCTTCATCAAGGGCCAAGAGGTTCGTGGGAGCTGAGCGTGATGGGAGGGCGTCTTTTTCTTGCCGCATGGGCGCAGCCTATCACAGCCTCAAAAAGTGGAACAAGGTATAGGATTTATGCGGCTCTGCTGGCAACAAGGAAGACGCACTGTTATATATACAGATCAAGAGGGAGACGAACGGTGCGCGACGCTCTATATAAACTGATCAGTCGACATATGCTCTTTGGTATATCCATTGGTCTCTGTTGGTTAGGCCTTTCCCTCAGCCAGGCGTCCGCCGATTCTCCTTCACCGTCGGTGTCGAGTAGTCCTGATGCGTGTGAGAGGGTGGAAGATTGCTTTCAATCCGCAGCGTTGCCGCGGGAGAGGTTCGGGAAGACACTCACGAAAGAGCAAGTGTTGTTGCTCAAACTCGATCGGCTGCAACGTCTGATGGAACGATTCCCCGCCACAGTGTGGGCTAAACGTGCTGGGTTGCTGTCCGGTGTGTTGTCCCTTGAACGAAATCCTGCCGTGGCGATTCAATTTCTTCGTACGGCACAGCAAGACTTTCCGATCTTGGATGACTATATCCGACTCTGGACAGGGGAAGCGCTGTTGAACCTTGGCGACCCCAAGCAGGCGGCAGGCATGTTCGAAAGCATCCGGCAAGCGGTGCCGGATTCTTACTTATTGACGAAGGCAGCGTATCGGGCAGGGGAAGCGTGGTATCAGGCATCGAGTTGTCCTGAAGCGACAACATGGCTTATTAAAGCGGTGGAGCTGAACGATAAGGAGCCGGAGGCTCCCTTGGCGCTTCTTCGACGGGGCGCGTGCCAACTGCGGGAGAACAATATACGGGAAGGCCGTGACACGTTGATGCGGCTCTGGGTTCGATTTGCCTATAGCGCGCAAGCGAAGGAAGCAGAAGCGTTATTGGCCTCGAACCTCGGCGGGGAGCCGTGGGTGGTTCAGTCGAGTGAGCGACTGGCGCGAGCCCAAGCGTATCTTGGACAATCTTTCCATGTCGAAGCGATTGAGGAGCTTCGAAAGTTTCTTGCGGCGGAACCGAAGTCGCCGCGGCGGACTGAGGCAAAGCTGAAGCTCGGGATCGCACAGGTGCGGCTGAAACAATATGACGAATCCCGAGAGACATTTCGTGCATTGGTGAAAGACGGAGGGGCGGAATCCCACGAAGCGTCGGTCTGGCTGGCTCGTGTCTATCTTCGGCAAGGACAGGGAGACAAGTTGTTGGATTTTGCCAAGACGATGCCGACTGCTCCGCTCTCTGCTGAGCAGAGGGGGCAGATCACCTTGTTTGCCGGAATGTGGTTGGAGGATCAGGGGCGTTTCGACGACGCGATTGCGCGGTATCGGCATGTAGCCATGAATGGGGAGCCGGCGTCCCAGCGTGCCGAGGCGCGTTGGCGCGCCGGATGGGTGTACTACCGTATGGCTCGGTACCGTGAGGCGGGTGACGAGCTTCGCCCGCTCATCGATCAGCATGACTACGAGTTTGAGCCACAGGCGCTCTATTGGATGGGACGTGCAGCCGAATTGAGCCAGCAGCCTCATGCCCGTGAGCTGTATTCGCAACTCTGTCAACGATACGTCTACACCTATTACTGCCAACTGGCTCGCGAACGGACCGATCTTACGCTAGCGGAATTTCATGCGGCAGAACCGATTGCGGCAATTCCTTTGGTGAGCGGTGGCACGCCAGCGAACGGTGAAGCTCCTCGTTCAGTGACTGCCAGGGCCGAAATCGGGCAGCAGCCGGCATACCGTCGAGCGCTTGAGCTCAAGACGCTAGGGTTAGACGTGGATGCTACGCGTGAGTTGGCTGGATTAACTGATCGCTATAACCAAGACCCCGATGTGCTCATGGCTCTCGCAGCGATGTTGAACGAGGTGGGCGCCTACCATCATGCGCTCCGACTGGCGAGGGCGAGGTTTCGTGATAAATTGGAACGAACCAACGGGATCGTCGATCCATCACTGTGGAAGGTGGCCTATCCGACCGGTTTACTTCCCACTATCAAGAGCCATGGGGCCAAGGGCGTTGACCCTTATCTGGTGGCGGCGATCATTCGAGAGGAAAGTCAGTACGATTGGCAAGCTGTATCGCGTGTTGGTGCGATTGGCTTGATGCAGGTGATGCCCGGAACCGCACATACTGTCGCGCAACGGCTTGGGCTTCCTGCCGTTGGACGAGATGATCTTTTTGATCAAGAGACCAATATTCAGATTGGGGTCCATTACGTCGAGCAGTTACTTGAACAATTCTCTGGAAATGTCGCGCTGACCATTGCGTCATACAATGCGGGCCCAGCCATTGTTGGAAACTGGGTTGCGCTGCATCCTGGACGAAGTCAGGATGAGTTCATCGAATTAATTCCGTATCAAGAAACGCGGCAATATGTGAAGCGCGTTCTGCGAAGTTACCGAGAATATATTCGGCTTGACAAAGCCTCCTGATGGCTCTTTCTTGACAAGATCTAGGCAAGTTTCTATAGTGCCCCCCAACCTATTGTGGTCTTAAGGGAGAGTGTGAGTGGATGGCGCTTGATCGACTAGACGCGTTTGAAAGTCGAATTAGGGACCTGGTAAAGCTCGTTCAAGAGCTGAAGAAAAAGAATGCAGCCATTGAAGAAGAATTAAAGGTTGCTCGACGACGACTGACAGAGAAGGATGAAGCGAACCGACGGTGGGAGCAAGAGCGTGTCGATATCAAGTTGCGCATCGAACGAGTGCTCAGCGACATCGAATTGTTGGAGTGCCTAGAAGAACGCAAGGAGGTGGCCCGTGACTAAGACCATTGACGTGGAAATCTACGGCCAACGGTACACGATCCGTGGTGAGGCGGACGAAGGGGAGGTCCGGCGGCTCGCGAGCTTTGTCGATGGCCAGATGCGCCATCTCGCTGAAGGGATGAATACGACGACCCCGTCCAAGCTCGCTGTACTGACAGCCCTCAATTTAGCCCAACAGTTGTTTGAGCTCGAACGAAAGCGTGCTCAAGGTGAAGCGGATATCGAGCGACGCATGAAATCACTTATGGAATCAATCGAGGAGCAGGTGCCGACCTCGCTCTTTCGCTAGATTCAACTTGCAAAGGATGTTTCTCTTTGTTATCGTGCGTATGTGCGTAGCGGGTGCTGTATTTTTACGATTAGGGATTATGATGAGGTCATGCTCGAACCGGTTGAGTGATCCGGGGATACGATGAAGTTATTGCGGAATGGATCTGGGTTTTTGATGCTGGCGAGATTAATGCAGTTAGAGTGTGCACAAGGGTTCCTATACTTAATGTATAACCTCTTGGAGATGTTGGGCAAGGTAATGGAGTTCGTGTGGCCGTCGAGGAGTACAGTCTGGGGAAATAGCCAGCAGCTAACTCCAGTTCGGGTACTCAATCCTCCCCTACGAAGGATATCTCACCGACGTCAAGGAACTACCTGGGAACCATCTCGCACAGGACATACCCGGCATCTCAATCCAGTAAAGCCCCCATTCCCATCGAACCCGTACTCGGAGTAGGTCCGTAGACCGCGTTTCCAGCCGTCCTCTTTTCGTCCCTCGTCTCTCCATTGCGGCCCCTGCATTCAAGACCGTTCAATAATTTCGTATCATACGAGGCGCAGAAGCAGGATTCTTCTCGCCTCGCGACTGTAAGGGGGGAGTCTACATGGCAACTTCAATTTTTGCCTATCTGTTGACTGGACTCATAGGAGGGCTGCTCGGAATTGGCATTTTTGAGCTGATCCGCCGTTCATCGAGCGCGAAGAAAAAGGTACAGGAAGAGGACCAAGCCCGACAGGCTATACAAAATGCTCAGCGGGAGGCGGAGAACATTGTCAAAGAGGCGAAGTTAGAAGCAAAAGATCTTTTGTTGCAATCGAAAGAAGAATTGGAGAAAGACCAAAAGGTCAAGATGGCCGAGTTCGCGACTGTCGAAAAACGGTTGATTCAGCGGGATGAAGCCATCGAGAAGCGAATTAGTGCGATCGACAAGCGGGATAGTGAAGTGCAGAAGCGAGATCAAGACCTCGCGAGGCGAGATGAGAAGCTGCAAATTAAAGAAGCGGCCTGTGCTCGTGTGGAGAAAGAACATCGTGAGGCGTTGGAGCGTATTGCAGGGATCACGGCCGAAGAGGCAAAGAAGCAGCTTATTCAGGAAATGGAAAGCCAGGCGCGCCTCGAAGCCGTTGGTCATGCCAAGCGGACGATAGAAGAAGCGCGGGAGAATGCGGAGCGGGAAGCGCGTGAGATCATTACCAATTCAATCCAACGTGTGGTGCGTGACTACGTTTCTGAATCCACGATTTCTGTCGTGCCGATTCCGAATGATGCCATGAAGGGACGGATTATTGGGCGGGAAGGGCGCAATATCCGTGCGATCGAAGCCGCAACCGGGATCGACCTGATCATCGATGAAACGCCTGAGGCTGTCATTGTGTCGGGCTTCGATCCATTGCGCCGCGAAATTGCCAAGGTCTCGCTCGAACGGTTGATGCATGACGGGCGTATCCATCCGACGCGGATTGAAGAGATCGTTGAAAAGGTCAAGGTCGATATCGATAAACTCATGTATGAGGAGGCCGAGAAAATCATATTTGAGTTGGGGCTCTCAGATTTCCACCCGGAGTTAATCAAGGTGCTGGGTCGGCTTAAGTACCGGACCAGCTATGGGCAGAACAATCTCTATCATTCGCGAGAAGCGGCGTACATTTGCGGTATCATGGCGTCGGAGCTTGGTCTCGATGTCAAATTGGCGAGGCGGGGAGCGTTGTTACATGATATCGGGAAAGCCGTCAGCCACGAAGAAGAGGGCCCGCATGCCATGTTGGGTGCTGAAATTGCCAAGAAGTACGGTGAGAGCGAGAAAATTGTGAATGCCATTGCGGGGCACCACGAGCAAGTCCCGCCGATCTGCCCGGAATCGGTGTTGGTTGCTGCGGCTGAAGCGTTGTCTGCAGCTAGGCCTGGAGCGAGACGGGAAGCCTTGGAGACCTATGTGAAGCGGTTGGAGAAATTGGAATCGCTTGCCACAACGATTAAAGGGGTGCAGAAGGCGTATGCCATTCAAGCAGGCAGAGAAATCCGTGTCATTGTTCGACAGGAAGATATTACTGATGCCGAGTCGTTCCAGCTGTCTCGGGATCTTGCGAAGAAGATTGAACAGGAGCTGACCTATCCCGGTACGATACGAGTGACAGTGATTCGTGAGAGCCGGTATGTGGAGTATGCCAAGTGAAGGTTCTGTTCATCGGCGATATTTTCGGAGAGCCGGGGCGTCGTGCATTGGCCAGGGCTGTTCCAAGACTTGTGGCTCAGCGGCAAATCGATATTGTGATCGGGAACGGCGAGAATGCCGCCGGAGGGTTTGGTATTACGCCGGAGTTGGCAGAAGAGCTATTTGAGCTCGGTCTCGCGGTGATTACGACTGGGAATCATGCCTGGGATAAGAAGGAAATTCTCGACTACTTTCCCCGGGAGCCACGACTCCTTCGTCCGGCTAATTATCCGAGTGGTGTACCGGGGCACGGAAGTGTAGTAGTCGAGTCGGCCGGCGGGGAGCAACTCGGCGTTCTTCAGCTGATGGGGCGAGCCTACATGCCAACATTGGACTGTCCGTTCCAGGTAGCAAAGAAAGAATTGGCCGCACTGAAGAAGCGAACGGCGGCCGTGATTGTCGATATGCATGCGGAGGCCACATCAGAGAAAATGGCGATGGGGCACTACCTGGATGGAGAGGTTGTTGCTGTCGTTGGCACCCATACACATGTCCAGACGGCTGATGATCAGATCCTCCCGAAAGGCACTGCGTATCTGACGGATATCGGGATGACTGGTCCGCTTCATTCCGTCATCGGGGTAAAGAAAGAGTTAGCGATCGAAAAGTTTCTGACTGGGATGCCACGACGCTTCGAAGTGGCCTCGGGTCCTTCCGTCTTTTGTGCGGTGTTGCTTGAACTCGATGCGCGTCTTGGTAAGGCGTTGTCGATCGAACGAATTCGAATCATCGACTGAAGGAGACTCACCACGAACCTTCCTGGTTTTGCCAATTCTATCTCTCAGGCTGTTCTTCCAAATCGGGTGTTCACGGTTTCGGAGTTGACGGGGCTGCTCCGTACTTCTATCGAAGAACAATTTTCCGACATCTGGTTGGAAGGCGAACTCTCGAATCTTCGCGCCCCTGGGTCGGGACACGTCTATTGCACACTCAAGGACAAAACAAGCCAAATTCGGGCCGTGTTGTTCAGGTCCAGCGCAGTTCGGCTGCGCTTTGCTCTGCAAGAGGGGCTACAAGTCATCGTGCGGGGGCGACTCACGGTGTACGAACCGCGTGGAGAATACCAGATCGTGCTCGACACGGTAGAGCCGAAGGGAGTTGGTGCGCTACAGCTGGCAGTCGAACAGTTGAAAGCACGATTGGCAGCGGAGGGGGTGTTCGACCAGGAGAGAAAGAGGCCACTCCCCGTGTTTCCTCGGACTGTGGGTGTGGTGACTTCACTGACTGGGGCAGCCATTCGAGATATTCTAGCGGTTCTTCGTCGACGTTGGCCGACACTCCATATTCTTATTGCTCCAGTTCAAGTCCAGGGGGAGGCTGCGGGGCATCAAATTGCTGAGGCGCTGACTGATTTGAACGACTGGGGCTCTGTCGATGTCATCATTGTCGGGCGCGGGGGAGGATCGCTGGAGGACCTCTGGAGTTTCAACGAAGAGATTGTGGTGCGCGCTATTGCTGCATCCCACGTGCCGGTTGTG
>JBDTSF010000314.1:0-2901 GCA_039931295.1 Nitrospirota bacterium
TTCACCCGAATCCCTTTCCCCTTCATGCCCGGCATCACCGACGAGATATCGAGCTGATGTTCTGCCGGCAGCGATGCGATCGCGGCACGATCGAGCGAGACAGGCTGCACCACTGCCCCCTCGATCCGTACGACGCCAGGACCGGTTCGATCCTTCTCGGTGATGGTCTTGATCACCGCGGTTAACATGTCGTTCAGCGGCGTGGGAATGCCGAATCCACGACCGAGCTTCGCGACGTACCCATTCAAATAATCGATTTCGGTCGGACGTCCGGCCTTCCAATCGTCATACATTGAGGTATGGATATCCCGAATCTCTTGGGTCCAACGCACCACCTTCTCTGCCATGTCGTGGGCCAAGGGCACCTTTGCCGTGGCCGCCACCGCCACGACTTCCCCCACGATCTGGTGAATCACTCGCAGCATCTCGGGATGATCGAGCGCCTTGGCGACTTTGTCGTCGATCATCACAGTCAAGGGGTTGAAGACGCAATTCCAACACATCTTCTCCCACTTGCTGCGCCGGATATCCTCGACCAGCTGGCAAGGAATCCCCGCCTGCTTGAACAGATCCGCAATAGCCAGCAGACGAGAACTCTGATTTCCCATCAACTCCCCGATCGCCACAGCTCCCCTCTTATAATGGTCAATGACGCCGGGCTCCGCGATCTTGGTATAGATGTACGCAATCCCACCGAGGACGCAGTCCCGTTGAACGCGCGCCAGGATACGATCTTCCGTATCGACTCCATTCTGCAGGGTTAAGATGACGGTTCGATCAGTTAGGACCGGCTCGATTTGGGTCAGCACCTCGTCCAGATCGTAGGCTTTCACGGAAAGAATAATCAGGTCAGGCGTCGCGAGGTCTCGCGGATCGGACGCGGCCGGTGGATGAACGGTGAAAGAACCATTGGCACTCCGAATCGTGAGACCATTCTGTTTCACCGCCGCGAGCGTCTTTGGCCGCAGTAGGAACGATACGGAGAGATTCGCTTTCGCGAAATGCGCGCCGAAAAACCCGCCGACTGATCCGGCTCCCACCATGAGAATCTGTTTCATTATGCTCCTCACAAGAATGAAGGACGCGTACTATACCACGCAGATTCATCGGCTCGAAATGCGCTAGAATCAACACGGGTAGATAGGTGGATAGACTGAAGGCTGTTAGGGCTCTTCGGCAACGAGGGTTTCTCTCTTCTCAATCTACCTTCGGCCTTCAGCCTATCTACCTGGTTAACTAAGAATGGCCACCGACGATCAGATCCTCCTTGCCCGCACACACCTTGCGTCCGCTCGGCATGTGACCGTCCTCACGGGAGCCGGCATTTCTGCGGATAGTGGCGTACCGACCTTTCGCGGAGCGGAGGGATTGTGGCGCAACTTTCGCGCAGAGGATTTGGCGACACCGGAGGCCTTTGAACGAGATCCCCGGCTGGTCTGGGAATGGTACAACTGGCGGCGCGAATTGATTGCCACAAAGCAGCCGAATCCTGCCCACATCGCCCTTGTAGAGCTTGAGCGTCGTAGGCCCGGTACATTCTGGCTGATCACGCAAAATGTCGATGGACTTCATCGCACCGCCGGCTCGCAACGGCTGTCCGAAATTCACGGGAACATCTGGAAGGTTCGCTGCACGGGTTGCGGGGTCATCTCGGAAAACCGGGAGATCCCTCTTCCCATCCTACCGACATGCCGACTGTGCCAGGCACTACTCCGGCCTCATATTGTCTGGTTTGGGGAATCGCTCCGGGAGGGAGACCTTCGCCGCTGTGATGAGGCCATCCAGAGCTGCGACCTCTTCCTTGTGATCGGTACATCGGGGGTTGTCTATCCAGCAGCAGGATTTGCGTCGGTGGCGAAAGAACGCGGAGCATTGGTCATCGAGATCAATCTCGAGAGCACCCCGCAGTCAGATCTCGTTGACCTCTCGCTGCAGGGCCGCGCGAAAGACCTGGTCCCGCTACTTTTTTAATACCCTCCCCCGCAGGCCGAAGAAAAACTATGCGTAGGAGACCGCTCCCGTAGGATGCTCAAAAAGGCCGTCCAGCAAGGCCGCAGCGAGTGAAGGCCCGAGGCGTGCCCGCGGGGGTACGTTGAGGATCTGAACGATGCGAGAACGCCGCAGGCGGACTTTTTCAGCACCCTACTAGGGGAAGAAGCTCCTCTAACGTTCGAATGACATGGCCGCCTGACGTCTGCGCGCGCCCAGATCGATCCAGCAACACACCGGTCAGCCCGGCCTTCGTCGCCCCCTCCATATCGTCCCTCACGCTGTCACCCACATGGATCGCCTCGGCCGGATCGATTGCATGTTTTTCAAGAGCGATCTCGAAAATCTTCGGTGCAGGCTTGGCGGCCCTAGCGAGACTGGCAATCGTCACCGTATCGAAGAGTCGGTCAATGCCGAGTCCGCGCATCACGGGGAACAGCCTGGAATCGAAGTTGGAGACAATCCCCAATTCGAACCCTTCTTCACGAAGCCTGGTCAGCACAGCATGTGTTTCGGGGAACAATGCCCAGGAGTGCGGATCTTCAAACACCTGAAAGACCTGCTCGAAGAATTCATCGAATCGCTCGAACATCCCGACGCGATAAAACACGTTGTGGACGATGTCGAACCACCAGAGCCGTTCACATTGCTTTAACTCGATAGGGTCCGTTGCGGCAAAGACCGGCGGCGCCGCGTCATGAAAGGCGCGCCGAAAGGCTTGCGCAATCGAGGCCTGCGAGTCGGGAGTCTGCCGAAACCCATGCTGAACCGCATGGCTAAGATAGATGTCTGCCACCGAACCATGAATATGAAACAACGTATCGGCTGCGTCGAAAAAAATGACGTGGATGGGGGTTTTCATGGGGTGCGCACATCCTCTTGTGGGTGGAGCCCCACGGCTTTACAGCCGTG
>JBDTSF010000315.1:0-1965 GCA_039931295.1 Nitrospirota bacterium
GCTGACAGCTACTATTCCCCATTCACCACTTCCAGTACGCGCCGGCCATATCGCTCTGCCTTCAGCGGGCCGATGCCGGGAATCTCCATCAGGGCGGCTGACGTCACGGGCTTGTGGCCGGCAATGGCCTTCAATGTTTTGTCGTGAAAAATCAAAAAGGCTGAGACGCCCTCTTCCTCGGCAAGCTCTGTGCGAAGCTGCCGGAGCCGTTCAAAGAGCTGTGGGTCCGCCGGCGACGCTCGGATAGCAACAACAGAGGAGGCCCTTCCATGGGACGACTCCATTGCCGATGAATTGGACTGTGGCTCTTCCGCCTGCTTCAACGCGACTGCGCTGATTCCTTGCAAGATCTCCCGCCCCTTGCCTGTCACATCGAGCGTGGGATACTCCGTGCCTTCGACCTGAAGATAGGCCGAGTCGATCAGGTCCTTCACCAGACCAGTCATAGACTGCTTCGAGCGTGTGCGACACATTCCGTATGTCGGACACTCTTCTGCACCATACGTCTGCATCGCTTTCGAACGGCTTCCGCGGAGAATGTCGACGATTCGACTCACACCGAACCGACCTCGGCACCAGGACACAGTCTCCAAAATAGCCTTCGTGAATGCGGCATCGTCGTGGGAGACCTCTCGACTCAGCTGCGGCGCAGGGACGACACAACGGTCACAGAGACCGCAGGGGCCCAAAGCCCGTTCAGCCTCATCGCTGAAGTAGTCAAGAATCGCAAGTTGCCGACAAGTCAATACTGAGACATAGGCCAACATTTCTTGCAGGAGCGTCTTCATCCGCTTTGCGCGTTCGATACCTTCGAGATCTTGTGATGCCTGCTGAATGAAATATTCCTGCGTAGCCAGATCCCGTCCATGAAACAGCAAGCAGCAGGCCGCGGGTCGTCCGTCGCGACCAGCCCGCCCGACTTCTTGATAATAGGCTTCCACGCTTCCTGGAATATCGAAATGGATCACCAGCCGGACATCCGACTTATCGATACCCATACCGAAGGCATTCGTCGCAGCCAAAATCCTCACGGTCCCGCGACGAAAATCGTCATGCACGAGCTGCCGCTCCTCATCTGAAAGACCAGCATGGTAATAGCCAACAGACTGATGAGACCGTTCCAGCCATTCCGCAACCTCCTCCACTGCCCGGCGCGTGGCACAATAGACCAGAATTGTGCCCCTCTCCGTATCACCGACCAGCCGCTCCAACACTGCCAGTTTTTCCTGGCGGGACTGGCAGAGACGAACAGACAAGGCGAGATTGGGCCGACGGAAACCCGCGACCAATTTGAGTGGATCGCGGAGTGACAACCGCTTGCACAGATCCGTCTGCACGCGGGCTGTGGCCGTGGCCGTCAGAGCGAGGCAGGGAGGGTTGGTGAGTTCCTGGCGCAGACGACCGATCTTGAGATAATCGGGTCTGAAATCGTGGCCCCACTGGGAAATGCAATGCGCCTCATCGACCACCAACAACGAAACCCAGAGTGAACGCAAGAGCTGAAGAAATCCCTCATGCTGCATCCGTTCCGGAGCCAGATAGAGCAACTGAAGCCGTTTCTGATTCAGATCTTGGATCACGCGGTGCTTCTCAGTACCCGAGAGGCCAGAGTGAAACGCCGCTGCCGCAATCTTTCGCTGCTTTAAGCTTGCCACCTGATCTTGCATGAGCGCGATAAGAGGAGAGATGACCAGGGTCAACCCGGGCAAGAGGGTCGCAGGCAGTTGATAACAGAGCGACTTGCCTTGCCCGGTCGGCATGACCGCCATCGCATCGCGCCCGGCCAACACGGCCCGTACGACCTCCTCCTGGCCAGGCCGAAACTTCGCAAAGCCGAACCGTTCGCTGAGCTGTTGAGTCAGATCATCCACGGTGAGGTGAATCAGAAAGAAGGGTGGTGGTACAGGTCAACGCGAACAGAGTATAGACGACCAGCCCACCGCGGGCAAGTCGACGGATCAGCCT
>JBDTSF010000316.1:0-4398 GCA_039931295.1 Nitrospirota bacterium
GTCCACCGCGGCCTGACAATAGCTCAATGATTCGGCAAGAGACTGCGATGTTACAAAATCCAGATTGTCGGCCGAGGTGTGATATTCGGGATATTGGCTGTGCGGGGTTCTGCTGAAACATCCGACAGCGAGGTTAAATCCTGGAGAACAATACTGCCGTTCGTCATAGCCGTAGGGAATAAAGTCGATGATCGTGTGGGCTTTCTGGGAATGCTTGAGGAGATGAGTCATCGCCCGGTCGATTTCCGCGTCGCCTCGACGGCTTTTTTTATAGGTACAGAAGCCGGCATCCCCAACCCCAGTCAATACCAGCCCGTGCTTGATGCGTGAAACCTGTTGCTGGTGTTGGCTCAACCATGTGATGGATCCGATGGTTCCCGGTATAAACAGGAACCGATAGGAGTAGTGTCGCGGTTGCGAGGCGAGCCACTCCGCCAAGAATATAGCGACGGCGATCCCGGACAAATTGTCGTTGCATAGCGAGGGGTGGCAGACATGAGCCGAGATGAGCACTTCATCCTGCATCTGTCCCGGCAGACAGTATTCTCCGTATGTCAGATGCCCCTCAGTCAATGACGCGTCGATGCAGACGTCGTATTCCTCGTCCTTCAGTTGGAGAAGCTGGTTGTGGCTAAGGCAAAACCCCCAACTGTCCTTGTAATAGGAGGTGCGATACGGAATCCAATCTGGACGATCCGGAAGGGTGTGCAGATGTTCCTTCAGTTCTGCAAAGGACATCCGTTGCTTGACCGGCCGGCTATAACTGACAACGTGCAAGTTCGATTGACGAAAGTCGACGAGCCGCTCGCCTCGCAGATTTTTGATATAGGCGTCCTGAATATTCCATTCCAGCGGTACCGTCCAGTCGAAAACCTTCATCCCGCTCGGCACTTCATTGATGGTCAAAGGAATCCGTTTCTGGATCAACCGGAGAGTCTCCCGCACGCCGTTTCCGGTAATGCTCCGGCAGATAGGGAAAAGTTCTGCCATCCAGCGATGCATCTCTTCACCAATCTGTAACGAATCCACTCCGCTCTCCGTGCCGGGCGAACTCACGACTGACTCCTTTCAGGCACAAAGTCGGGGTACTGCTGATCCCGTTCGGAAATGATGCGACTGTCCGGCGGCCAAGAGATCCCAAACAGAGGATCGTTCCACCGCACGCCCCTGGCACTCCCGCCTTCGTATCGATGCGACATCTGATAGAACACCTCGGTCTTGTCCGCAAGGGTTTGAAATCCGTGAGCCATACCTTCCGGTATATACAACATCTGCCGGCTGTCGGCTGTCAAAACCATGCCGAGGTGCTTCGTATAAGTGAGGGAGGTGGGGCGCAAGTCAATGATCACGTCGAAAATGGCCCCCGTTGTACACCGAACCAGCTTCGCTTCCTGGTGGGGGGCCGCCTGAAAGTGCATGCCGCGCAATGTCCCCTTCGTCCTGTTGAATGAGAGGCTGCATTGAACAAGTCTCGGATCCAGCCCCTGCGCCGCAAATTCTTCGGCACACCACGTTCGTGCAAAGAAACCGCGAACATCTTCCTTTATTTCCAGATCGATGAGAAAGGCGCCCTTGAGAGCGGTCTCCTGGAAGATCACGGATTGACCTTGACCTCGGGAATCGGCACGACAAACTGGCCGCCCCACTCCCGTATAAAGGCCATCTGTTGCATGACCTCCTCTTGGATATTCCATGGGAGGATGAGCAGATAATCCGGACGTGTCTCACGAACCTTTTCCGGTGCATAAATAGGGATGTGCACCCCTGGAAGGAAACGACCCTGCTTATGAGGGCTGCGGTCCACGGTGTAGTCGATCAGATCCGTTCGCACGCCGCAATAATTGAGCAGCGTATTGCCCTTTGCCGGAGCGCCATAGCCGACAACCCGCTTCCCTTCCTGCCTTGCAGAAATCAGGAAGGACAGGAGTTTTCTCTTGGTCGCCTCGACCTGCGGATTAAACGATAGATAGTGATTCAGCTGGCTAAAACCGGCGCCTTCTTCACGCGATTTCAGTTCCCGTGCTCGGGCTCCGATGGGCTTCGACGCATCCTGGGTGTGGCAGGCATAGATTCGGAGCGACCCCCCGTGCGTCGGCAGTTCTTCCACGTCAAACACCCTCATCCCGTGGCGGGCAAACACCTGCGCCACGGCGAGAAATGAAAAATAGGAAAAATGTTCATGGTAGATCGTATCGAATTGCTTCTGCTCCATGAGCTGAAGCAGGTGGGGAAACTCCATGGTGATCAGCCCGGTCGGCTTCAACAGGACCTTGAGCCCTTTGACAAAATCATTCAAGTCCGGGACGTGAGCCAGCACATTGTTGCCGATGATCAGATCAGTATCCCATCCTTCAGTAATCAGATTGAGCGCCGTCTTCTCTCCGAAGAAGGCGACTTTCGTATTGATCCCCTTCTTCTTCGCCGCTTCCGCCACATTCGCTGCAGGCTCGACCCCAAGCACAGGAATCCCACGCGCGACGAAATTCTGCAGCAGATATCCGTCATTACTGGCAATCTCAACGACTTTGGAATTGCGATCCAATCGGAAGCGATCAACGATCATGCCGACATAGGCCTTCGCATGAGCCAACCACGAATCCGAAAAAGATGAGAAATATGCATAGTCTGAAAAAATATCGTGTGGAGTAGAAAACTGCTCCAATTGGACAAGGAAACATTTAGCACATACATATACGTGCAAGGGGTAGAATGGCTCCATGCAATTGAGCTGCTCCGGCTTGATATAGGAGTTCGCCAACGGTGACATGCCGAGATCGACAAACGTATGTTCTAGCCTCGTCTCGCATGACCGGCATTGTGATTGCCCCATGTAGATGCCCCCTTTCTTCTCATCAATTCCACATCAAGGCACTCTATCCCTCTCAATCGCTGTGACGAACGAGGGCTCTTGCTACCGGTTGGCCTGATCCGCCCACTGGAGAGAGTCGGTCACCTGCCCTTTCTCCCGTAGACGCTTCAACGTCACCAGTCGCATGAACTCGCCGGTTCGGTAATCAGGGTCTTGAAATTTCATTGCGAGGAGACCATCCCGAAGATCCACGACGGCATTCTGGAGATCTACCGCAGGAAGAAATCCCTGTCCTAATTTTGTGAATTTTTCAAAGTTCACTCGATACGAGCGCTTGTCTGGCTGGGCGTCCTTATTGATCGACACCTCCACGTTCGGAACCAGCTTGGCCACTGCTGCCGCCAAATCCTTCACCTGATAGTTCCAGGTTTCGCTCCCCACGTTCACTGTCAAACACGTTCCTCCGTCTCGATGATCCCGCTGGACAGCCCAATCGATCGCCCGCGCCATGTCTTTCACGTGAATGAGCGGACGCCAGGGAGTGCCATCGCTCAAGATGTTGATGCGCTTGGACACCAACGCGCCGGCCACAAAATCATTCAGCACAAGATCCAGTCGCAAACGATCACTCATCCCGCAGGCCGTTGCGAATCGAAGACATGTTACGGTAAACGCCTCAGATGCAAACGACGCGAGGTCTCGTTCTGTATTGACCTTCGATTTGGCATACGCCGTTAAGGGATTGAGCGCGTCCTCTTCTCGCCGAGGACCTCCTTCCGCAAAACCGTAGACACTGCAGCTCGACGCAAAAATAAACTTCTTGATTCCAGCCCTCTTTGCTTTCTGAGCGAGATCGACACTCGCCCCATGATTGATCGCCAGCGTCACATCTTCATAGAGCGCACCCATCGGATCGTTGGAAATGGCACAGAGATGTACAATGCCATCGACTCCTCGCAGGATCTCATCAGGCACCTGTCGAATATCCCCGAAATATTGCGCGTCAGCCCGACTTTCAGGAAACCGCTCCGCGCCCGTTAGGCAATGAGCAAAGTAGCCCATATCATACCCGATAAGTGTGGCCCCGGGATGAGACTCCCGCAAACGGCGCAGCACCAGAGGGCCGACATAACCCATATTTCCCGTGATGAGGATCTTCATGCTTGCTCCCTCAGTTCAAGATGGATTGAATACGCTCGCACACATGATCTGCAAACGGAAGCGCGCAGGTAAAGGCCGGAGAGACGGCGTTCAATACATGCATTGAATGACGGTCGCCCTCTAGAACAAAATCCATTTCGAGCTTGCGCTTCTTAATATCGACAAGCTGCGCTCTGATTCCAGGTTTTCCCCAGTGCTGGTAATGCTCGGGCCTCACCCCTTCTGCCAACTCACCGGCTAGTGAAACCATCTTCGATTTTGAATACTTTGCCATTTCCTTTAGCGCAAGCATCCTAAAATCAAAGTTGGAATTGGCCAGCAAACCCACCCCCCGCAACGCCACTTCGAGAAATTCGTTCCAGCGAAAGTTCGCCATCCCACCATACTGCTCGCGCCAGAACCCAGGAATGGCGGTCGGTCCGATTTTG
>JBDTSF010000317.1:0-39624 GCA_039931295.1 Nitrospirota bacterium
TCCGGTTCACGAGGGCCTTCGTGCCGTCGATCGGGTCTACAATCCAGACGCGCTGGCTGGTGAGTCGAACCGGATTGTCAGGAGACTCTTCCGAGAGCCAACCATCGAGTGGAAACTCCCTCTCTTGCATCTCGTGCAGGATGCGGTTGACCTCGTGATCCACCGCGGTGACCGGCGAACGGTCTGATTTCGTCTGCACGTCGAATCCGACCTTGACCAGTTCACGCACCTTTGCGCCGGCCCTCAAGATCGATTCGACTAACGTTGTGAGTTCTCGTTCCAAGTTGAATGCCTCGTAGCGTAGATGAGGGAGCGTATCAGATCTCGCCGGATCGGCAAAGCAGAAAGGCGACGTCTGGAGGCCAGTGACGACGACCCTCTTGACCATCTCGAAGAACCTGCGTACAAGCAGGGGATACTGCGAGGTTGTCCATCGATGAAGCTCCTCCAAAAACGATCCAGAAAGACAGGCCTCCCTCCCGGCACGCTGGTCCATATCGGCGAAAAAAAACCGGCCAAGGTGACGATCGCATTCTTCAATTATGCCGGCACTCGCTGCGATGAATTCCTGGATCAGTCACCCAATGCGCTCACGCCACCGACAGATGGGTCCGTCACGTGGGTGGACATCGGGGGCGTTCATAACATGGAGATCCTGGAATCATTGGGAAAGCAATTCCACCTCCATTCACTGCTCCTTGAAGACATTGCCAACACCGACCAACGGCCGAAACTCGATGACTATGAAACGTGCCTGTTCATGGTGCTGAAAATGCTGTCGGTCACCGACCAGCAGGATATCGTCGTGGAGCAGGTGAGTCTGGTCCTTGGGCAAAACTTTATCCTGTCCTTTCAGGAAAACGGGACGGATGTCTTCACGTCGGTGCGGGATCGTCTTCGGGGGGGAAAGGGACGCTTGCGGCAGTCAGGGGCCGACTACCTGCTCCATGCGTTGGTCGACGCGATTGTGGATCACTATTTCGAAGTGTTGGAGGTGTTAGGAGAGAAGATCGAAGTGCTACAAGATCTGGTGGTCAGCGATCCCAGGCCGGAGACGTTGCACAAAATTCATGCCCTGAAACGGCAGTTGATGTTTCTGCGGCGGGCGGTGTGGCCTCTCCGTGAAGCGGCGAATAATCTCTCTCGATCGGAATCCCCGTTCTTGCACGAATCGACGAAGGTATTCTTCCGCGATGTGTACGATCATGTCGTTCAGATCGTGGATACGATCGAAACGCTTCGCGAAATGGTCTCGGCCGGTCTCGATATCTATCTGTCGAGTATCAGCTATCGGTCGAATTCGGTCATGAAGGTGTTGACGATTATCACGACGATTTTCATGCCCTTGACCTTCATCGTCGGTATCTACGGGATGAACTTTGAGCACATGCCTGAGCTGAAATGGGAATGGGGTTACCCGCTTGTATTGGGGGCGATGTTGGCGATCGCAATTGCCATGCTGGCATTTTTCAAACGAAAGAAGTGGATGTAGGAGTCTGTCCGAGTCATGCCATTCTACTGCGGCAAATGATCTGCATGCCTCTGCGTCGTTCTCAGCTCGGAAAAATCCTCAACGTATTCCAGCGAATACTCTTCCGATATTTTCGAGCCTGCGGCCTCGCATCTACCAGCAGCTCCTTTGCCTCGCAACGAAGGATCACTTGGACAGACTCCTGGCCCGCAAGATTCATGAGGGAGAGATGATGAGACGGCGGGTTCTCACCGTCACGAGAGGCGCGCTGACGCTTATCGGCCTCCTCTTGGCAGGATATGGCTGTACAGAGGCGACAGCAGGCGAACAAGGAAAACCAGCAGATCTTCCGGGCGTCACTCATAGTCGAGACAACGCTCTGCCGACGGCACAGCGGTTCGTTATCCTCTCGGCCTTCGCGAACGACGCGGTGTTAGACAAGAAAACCGGCTTGGTTTGGGAAAAGTCTCCCCAGACCACGAGTGCCAGATGGAGCGTCGCTCGACGTACATGCGCTGAGAAAAGTGTTGGAGGCCAGAAGGATTGGCGGTTACCGTCCCTGGAAGAGCTGGCCAGTCTGGTCGATTACTCTGTAGGCCCTCCGAGTCTGGCTCTTCCGTCTGGTCATCCGTTTCTGTCTATCCAGTCATCGGTCTATTGGTCGTCGACGAGACCCGGCGATGATCCCAAGGGCTCATGGGGCGTGCATTTCGGTTTGGGTGGAGGTTCGACTTTTATCAATTGGGCCCACAGCGTCCTAGCCTGGTGTGTCCATGACGGCATGAATATGAATCAGCCTTGAGGCGTTGGCAGTTCGAACGAGGTGGACTGCTTACGGCTTGGGTAGCCAGAAAGACAGGGGGCTACTCAGCGACCTCGACGCGATCGACAAAATAGGCGGTTTCTCCGAAGCACGTGGTGGGAATGTAGCGAAATTCTTTGTAGTGCAGGACTAATCGTTTTCCCACAATCTGCGAGAGTTGTGACGCCACTTTCGGGTCTGTGACGGAAAAGCTCCACAATACTGGAGCGACGCCTGGCACGGTCGTCATGGCCAGTTCCCCTTCGTGTGTCTTGCAGATCCAGCCTTTGTTCGAGAATTTCTGAATATAGCCGGCCCTGTTTCCATCGGAGTAGCTGTAGTTGAAGGCGATGAGCAGATAGGCTGCGCCGATGAAGAACAAGAACAGTACAATCACCTTGATCATCGGGCGTCTCCTAGGTTACAGGAACCTGTCTGATGTTGACCGTTCTGTTGAGACGAAGGCAATTCAGACAGCTCCTAGCGAAGATCCGTGAATAGCCAAGGAGCCTCGGCCTTTCGTCGAGTTTCGTAGGCCGCGATGGCGTCCTCGTGTTGCAAGGTCAATCCGATGGCGTCGAGCCCACGGTATAAACAATCTTTTCGAAAGGGATCGATCTCGAAGCAACAATGAGTATTGCCCGGGGTGGCTACTGTCTGGTTTCCGAGGTCCACGGTTAGTTGATATCCGGGTGTCGTCAGGACGTCGTTCATCATGGCCAGGACCTCATCGGCTTTCAGCACCACCGGCAACATGCCGTTTTGGAAGCAGTTATTGTAGAAGATGTCGGCAAAGCTCGGTGCAATGATGCAACGGAAACCTTGGTCGAGAAGCGCCCAAGGGGCATGTTCACGCGACGACCCGCATCCGAAGTTGTCACGCGTCAGGAGAATCGTCGCGCCCTGGAAGCGCGGTTGATTCAAAAAGAACGCCGGGTCCTGTGATCCATCCTTCTGCTTGCGCCAATCGTAGAACAACCCTTCGCGGAGCCCGGTTCGCTTGATCGTCTTCAGAAATTGCTTCGGGATGATTTGATCGGTATCGACATTGACTCGGTCTAACGGCGCGACCAGACCGGTCATGGTGGTAAAGGGTTGCATAGGTCCTCTATCTCCAGGTTCGTATATCGACGAAGTGTCCCTCGATGGCGGCTGCGACTGCCATGGCCGGCGACACGAGATGGGTTCGACCGCCGGCCCCCTGACGCCCTTCGAAGTTTCGATTGCTGGTCGAGGCGCAGCGCTCTCCAGGCTGAAGCACGTCGGCATTCATCGCCAGGCACATGCTGCAGCCGGCTTCCCGCCATTCAAATCCGGCTTCTTTGAACAATTGGTCGAGCCCTTCCTGTTCGGCCTGCTGCTTGACGAGACCGGAACCGGGCACGACCATCGCGTGAACGGTTTTCGCGACATGTTTCCCCTTTGCTAAACTTGCGGCCAGGCGAAGATCCTCGATCCGTGCATTCGTGCAAGAGCCGATGAAGACCTTGTCGATCGTGATCTCGGTGATCGGCATGTTCGCGGTGAGGCCCATGTATGCCAGCGCCTGCTCGGTCGCCTTGCGGGTGTTCTCATCGGCCATCGTGTGCGGGTCCGGGACCTTCCCGTTTACGCCGATGACCATGCCAGGGCTGGTACCCCAGCTCACTTGCGGAGCGATATCTTCCGCCTTCAACGCGACCGTCGCATCGTAGCTGGCGTTCATGTCTGTTGTCAGCTGCTGCCAGGCTCGCACGGCCTGCTCAAACAGCTCGCCCGTTGGCGCCAGCGGCCGTCCCTTGATGTAGGCGATGGTCTTCTCGTCTGGTGCGACCATGCCGGCGCGGGCTCCGGCCTCGATCGACATATTGCAGAGCGTCATGCGGCCCTCCATGCTGAGGGCCCGTATGGCCGAGCCAGTGTACTCGATGACATAACCGGTACCGCCGGCTGTCCCGATCTTTCCGATGATGGCCAGAATCACATCCTTTGCAGAACAGAGATTCGGCAAAACCCCGTCGACGCGGATCTCCATGGTCTTGGGTCGCTTCTGCACCAAGCACTGGGTGGCCAAGACATGCTCCACTTCACTCGTGCCGATGCCGAAGGCTAACGCGCCAAACGCTCCATGTGTCGAGGTGTGCGAATCTCCGCACACGATGGTTGTCCCCGGCAGAGTGAAACCTTGTTCTGGTCCGATGACGTGCACGACGCCTTGGCGGATGTCGCTCATGCCAAAGAGGGTAATACCGAAGTCTCGACAATTCTCCTCCAGCGTCCGAATCTGTATCGCACTGAGGGGATCGGCGATGCCCAGTGTCCGATCGGTGGTCGGGACGTTGTGGTCCGGTACCGCCAACGTGGCGCTGGGACGTCGAGGACGACGGCCCGAGAGCTTGAGTCCTTCAAAGGCCTGTGGCGACGTGACTTCGTGGACGAGCTGGCGATCTATATAAAGCAGGGTGGTCCCATCAGGTTCTGAGCGGACGACGTGGGATTCCCAGATTTTGTCGAAGAGGGTCTGAGCGGCCATGGCGATTCCTCAATGATCGGTGTCTCTCGGGGGGTACTTCCGAGAGGAAACACATTATACAGAGTCCCCCCATGGTTTTCACAACAGTGATCGCCATATTCTTGCGTTGACCGACCGGACGTGGTACATCGCCTGGTCATTGAGTGCGAGGCCTTTTCCCTGCGATTGCGCCGGAGGATTGTGCCGTGACTTCTCAGATATGGAATAATCCTGCCATCGTCGAATGGTCGCAACTGCTTCTCAGCAGTTTTCATCACTGGACGAAGCGTGAATTGCTTGAGCGAGTAGGTAATCAGGACTATCAGGCCCATGCGCTCTTCCATTCCCCTTTTGTCGTCGTATCTCATGGGGTGGAAGAGGACCCGCTCCTCAATTACGGGAATCACATCGCATTGGGGCTATGGGAGCTGACCTGGGAGAAGCTTGTCAAGACACCGTCGCAGCTGACGGCTGAGCCGATCAATCGAGCCGAACGGGAATGGATGTTGGAGCAAGCTAGAACCAACGGCTATCTCGATACCTACCGAGGTGTGAGAATTACTTCAACAGGACGTCGCTTTCTCGTCGAGAATGCTCTGATCTGGAATGTCGTGGATGCAAAGGGCCAGAGAGTCGGGCAAGCTGCCACCTTTTCGCAATGGACCTGGTTGACCTAGCAGGATGCTGAAACAGGGCGCCAGGTTCGTTCTCGCATCGCTCAGAGGCTCAACGTACCGAAAGATTCTCGGAGACCGGAAGCATTGGAGGGGCGTTTCCGTTTGCCAAGATCTATTGCACGGGCGAATGGCTCACACGAAGTGCGGTTTGTACCTCCTTCGCCTCTTCGCTCGCTGCGGCCTTGCTGGACAGGCTTTTAAGCCTCCTGCGAAGTGTGTTCCGATTGTCCAAGAGGTACAGACCATTTAAAGTCAGGCGTGCCCACAGAGTTTTTCCGTAGCCTGCCAGGGTCGGTCGAGGCGTCGGTAATCCCGTGGTCGTTCGGAGACGCAAGACCGCAAGATAAATCGGGGTTGATTATGTCCGGAGATCGAGAGGGCTTCGGTGGACGATGGCACGGAGAATGTCGCTGGTTGTCAGTATGCCGATCGGGTGACGGAGGTTGTCGATGATCGGAATCGCATTGACCTGTTCATCGAGCATGGCGTGGGCGATCTCTCGGATCTCAGTCATCGGGGTGGCGGACAAGACCTGACTGCTCATGATACCTGCAAGTTTGTGCTCGGCGAACGATCCCGTCGAATTGACGGATTCCAACTCATGGGAGTAGGGCAGCAGGTCGTCATTCGATATCATTCCGACCAACGTTCCATGGACCGACGTCACGGGGAGATGGTGAATCCCCTTGCGTTGCATCACAGTCCATGCGTCCAGCAGCGTACTGTCGGACGGCAAACATGTGACGGGAGAGGTCATGATATCCTGTGCGAGGAGAGCCGGTTTCGGTGCAGGATCTTGCCGCACCTGTTGCTGGTAAGCCTGTTGAGCGAGGCGTGTTGCGTGGTCAGCCGTTTGGTGTTCCTGACCCTTTGAGCGATCCTCTCGACCAGCCTCCATAACCTGAGCGGCAGGTAGGCGTGGTGACACCGGTAGGACAGGATGCATTTCGACAATGCCATTGACTGCGTGGATAATCGGCATGACGGACCTCGTACTGTCTCTATCGGAGGATAGCTGTAAGTACTTAAGCTCGGACGGCTTGGACTGAACGACCGACGGGGAAAGGTGGGGAATTAGGATCGGGAACGAGATCAAAGGGCTTGGTGGGCGCTAAGGGACAGCAAGGAGCTGAAACCGAGGACAAGAATGACCATCAACGATCACCGTTTCCAGAAACATCGCCGTTGGTCTGATCCATAGGCCTCGGGCGCCATAGAGCGCCCGATAGACGACATACTCCTCTTCCGTTTCTGAGTGTCGAGCCACTCCCAGTACCTCATATTCCTGACCTTTGTAGTGGCGATAGCGACCGGGTTGGACCATCGTGTATCCTTCCCCTCCTGACGTCATACTATAAAGGGAACGCACGATGAAATCACAGAGTTTGACTTCAACGCGCACGACACATGATGTGATCGTGATCGGCGGCGGGTCGGCAGGCTATGCCGCGGCACGGACTGTACGCGACGCCGGCGCCGACGTGGCCATTGTGGATCAGGGGCCGCTCGGGGGGCTCTGTATCCTGCGTGGCTGCATGCCGACAAAGGCCATCCTGCGTTCTGCCGAAGTCGCAGCTCTTCTCAGGCGGACGAAGGAGTTTGGGCTTTCCCCGGTCTCAGCTCATGCCGATCTGTCGGCGATCGTGGATCGTAAGGATCGATTGGTCCGTGAGTTTGCAGACTATCGCATTCAGCAGCTTCAAGATCCGAGGTTGACGCTCTATCAATCGCGAGCTTGTTTTCTATCGCCCTACGAGGTCACTGTCGGAGACAGCGTCCTGTCGGCTGGCTCGTTCATTATCGCCACCGGGTCGAGGCCTCGTGAAGTTCCGATTCCCGGCTTGGCCCAAGCTGGATACTTCACGAGCGACACGATCCTGGATCTCCGCACTCAACCGGGCTCGTTGATCGTGCTGGGTGGTGGGGCTGTTGCCCTAGAAATCGGGCAATTCTTCGCTCGACTGGGGACGAAGGTCACGATTCTTCAACGGGGACGTACGCTCCTTTCTGATATGGATGAGGATGTCGGGCGTGCGCTTGAGGCTGCATTGATTGACGAGGGCATCGAAGTCGTGACGGGCACGCAGTTACTGCGTGTCACTCGCGACACAACAGGGAAGGCGGTATGGGCCATGAAAGACGGACGTGAGCGATGCTATGTCGGCCAGGAGATTCTTCAGGCCTTAGGCCGGCAGCCCAATATCGAAGGGCTTCGTCTCGATCTGGCGGATGTGACGGTCGATGGCAGACGGATTGTGGTTGATAGCGCCATGCGTACGTCGCAAGCACATATTTATGCCGTGGGTGACGTGAACGATGTCACACCCATCGTGCATCTTGCCATCCAGCAGGGCGAAGTTGCCGCGTACAACGCCACGCGAGCAGATCGACCTGCTAAAACGATCGAGCATCGCCTCGATACGGAAGTCGTCTTTACCGATCCCCAGGTCGCGGTGCTGGGGCTGAATGAAGTGTGCGCAAAAGCCGACAAGATTCCCTATCTCACAGCCTCCTATCCGTTTGCCGACCATGGGAAGGCGCTGTGTCTTGGCGCGCCGCAGGGGTTTGCGAAGTTGCTCGCGGCACCTCAGACCGGTGAGATTCTTGGCGCGCAGATCGTCGGTGCGGAGGCGGGTGAATTGATTCACGAATTGATCGCGATCATGTATTACCGTGGGACGGCAGCCGATCTGTTACGCATGCCGCACTATCATCCCACGTTGGCGGAAATTGTGACCTATCCAGCAGAATCCATTGTTGGACAGTTGGGTGCATGAAGAAGAGGATGTTGCGTTCTCACGGGCGTTACGCGCCGCAGACGTTCGTGCGAAGTGGAGTTGAACCGGTCGCGCCATCCAGTGTAGCGTATCCCCACGATGGCCATGCGCGATGATCCGGCGTCTCATCACTTGCGGACGAAGGGAATGATCGCACGATTTGTGGGGATTGTGTCGATTGCGCTCGGGTTCGTCGTGGGGATGTATGGATTGGAAGACACAGGGGCGCAGTGGATGAAAACGGCGCTGGGCTTGCTCGTCACCGGCATGTTGGCCCAAGGGTATGCGCTCTACTGTTCTGTGAAGCGCATGCAAGAGAACAAGGATCGGTCTAAGTCATGAAGCGGGTACATCATTGTATGCTGACGGTCGGGGCATTCCTCCTCGCAGGAGCAATGCTCGCTTGCGGGGGGCCGTGGCGCGACGGTTATTTTAAAAGTGGTGTGGATCGGCTCACACAAGATGAGGTGGAGGAGAAGCTCGGGCCGCCCCATACGGCGAAGAAGCCGGCTCTCGGAGGGGATACGGTCTGGACCTATCGTGTTCCGATCAGTGACAAAGAATTGGCTTCGATGGGCTTTTCCCACATTACCAACAAGGCGCAGCAGGCCGCCGCATCAATAGTAGATGGCCCCAAGGCCATGTTGTACTGCTACCGCTATACCCTGGTTTTCAACGAAGAGAAGATCCTAAAACAGTGGAAACGGGAAGAATGTGTGCCGGGAACCCATGATACGCTTAACGCCAACTAACATGAGACTGTTGCGGCATCTCAAATAATTGAACGCTCCAACAAGAATTTCGTACGGAGGCTACTCCCAACGTCCCTAGTGTGAGGCTCGCTCGCCGAAACAGGATTGAGAAACATTTTGCAAGAGTCACAATTTAATGGTCTGATGCGGTAATCCATGTCTGCCTGGTTACCACACATCGACAGCTCGGCTGTGCTCGACGGGCTGTCATCGCTGCTGCTGCTGCTCTTCCTCCTCATCGTGCGGGCGTTGATCGTCCGGGCGATCTCAAAGAATCCGACCCTCTCGATGGAAGCGAAACGTCGATGGGTGGTCTCTGTCCGCAATACCATGGTGTTCGTGCTGCTGGTGGGGTTGCTCGTCATCTGGGCGCACGAACTTCAAGCCTTTGCTGTATCCCTCGTGGCGATTGCAGCAGCGCTTGTGTTGGCGACGAAAGAGCTAATTCTCTGTTTGAGTGGAGCCGCGCTACGGGTGGGGGGAAAGATCTACTCGGTGGGCGATCGTATTCAGATTGCCGGTCATCGCGGTGTCGTCTTAGACCATGACATCTTTGCAACCAAGCTCCTTGAGATCGGACCGGGCCAAGCGTCGCATCTCTATACCGGCCGCACGACCGTGTTTCCGAATAGCTTGCTGTTTATGAATCCCTTGGTCAAAGAGAATCCTGACCAGGAATATGGGCTCTATATTCTTTCTATCCCCCTCAAGGAGACTGAAGATTGGCGAAATGCGGAACGGCACTTGCTCGATGCAGCAAAAGCAGAATGTGCCTCGTTTATGGGTGAAGCCAGCCGACAGATGAAGTTGTTAGAACAGACCAATTTGCTCGAAGCTCCATCGCCTGAGCCCCGCATTACCATTCAGGTCATCGAAGGGGGGCATATCCAGTTGGTGCTACGATTTCCGGCGCCCGATCGTGGTCGTTCACGGATCGAACAAGCCATTCTCCGACGGTATCTCACTGCGGTTGCGTCACCGCTTAACAAATAGGACGCTCCATTCTGAGGAGTATGCGCAAACGGTGGCCCCCCTCCCTAGCATCATCAAGTCGAAATGTGTCCTCCCCATGCGGTGTCATGATGGCCTGCGCTCTTGTGCAGGAATCGGCGTTTTACTTGCGCATTCGCATAAAAAATAATACTGGTTAGCATGAAGTTCGATAGTTCCCATTTGTGCCGTGCCTGACAAGTCAGCAAATGACGGAGTCATAAGAGGAGCAGCATGCTAAGTGATTACACTGATGACAACATCATGAGGCAAGGCAAAAAGATTCCGACTGCAGCAGTTGGAATGTTGTGTCTGATCACACTCACCACCGGCGCCTGTGTCACGCGGGGCACCTACGATAGTGCCACCGCGCACCTGGGAGCGACAAAAGCAGAACTCTACAGCATCCGAACAGAAGCGCAGGGGCTCACCCAGCAGTTTAATGTCCTCCAAGAACGCCAAAGCGATCTCGCAAAACAAAGGGAGGTCGTCTTCTCAGCGCTCCAGCAGGGGAAAAAAAAGATACATGCTGAGCGCGCCCTCTCGCACACACGGGTGACCACACTCAATCGCTCAATCCAGCAACTGACCGCACAGCAGAAGAGCCTGCGCTACGGACTGAAGCGTGCAAGCAAAGAGCAGGGCACTCTGCAGTCGACCGTCGACAACTATACGTCGCAACTGCGCTCGAGAGAAGAACTCCAAGCATCAACAATCCCTCAACCGGCTGCAGTGCCCAACGAACCAGCCAAAGCCGCTCCTGTTCCTTCAGCACAAACTCAGGTTGCACTAGCGCCGACCCCACAGCCGACTGTGGTGACAGCGTCCTCACCTGTCAATCAGCCAGTGGCTGCCACGAAGCCGCCGGCCCGCGCTCAGCCGCCGGATCCAGTCGAAGAGGATTGGCTGACCTTTTTCAAGAATTGGTTTGCGTCACTCTGGGAATCGGTCCTCTTCTAGCGAAGAGCCTGTCCGACTTTCACCGTTCTACTGCGGGGAGCGATCCCCGACTCTCTGCATCGTTCTCTGCCATAAAAATCCTCAACGTCTTCCAGTCGCTTGAATAAGAAAGTCGCGCCACTGGTGCGACAATGGCTTTGGACCCGCATCTGATCATCCTGAGCCAGTCAAGATTGCCGCGGAGCGTGAGCGTTCCCTTCGCATGGCTGTTCGTGAACAGAGGAGGAAGCGCGAGTTGGAGGGGTAATTGCGCGGTGCTCACCTCGAATGTACCATTCTCGATCTGACGACGGTTGTTCGTACAACAAGACAGACTGAATAGACCAGCCAGCCCAGCCAGCCAGGAGTCGCACGTTTCCCGTCCGTCGCGCTCTTATCGCCCTCTTCGTCCCTTGATTCACCGCCGAACTCTTGAGAACATAACAACACGAGTCATGACTTACCCCGAGATAGAGGAGACGAAAAATGCAGTGTGGCATCGCCCGTGGATGTGGTGTGCCGTCGGACTGCTCATCCTCCTCGCCGGCTGCTCGAGTCTTTCGTTCTATCGCTATGCAGACTGGATTATCCTCTGGCAGGTCGATCACTACTTCGATCTCACCTCAGACCAGCGCCATGATCTCGCCCAGCGGCTCACGCCGCTGCTGACCCGACACCGACACGAAGCCATTCCGCAATACGAATCTTTCCTCGTACAGTTCCGGCAGCGATTCGAACGGGGGCTCACAGGCCAGGATCTCGACGGGGTCTATGCCAGCTACGATCGGCTGCGTGCCGACCTCTTCGACCGGGTCGTTGCCGACGGCGGCGCCTTGCTCGCCTCCGTCGATCCACGCCAAGTGCGCATCCTTGAAGCAGCCTTGCAGAAAGACCACGAGAAAGCCGCGCGCCTTGTGCAAGACCCCGCGCCGGAGCGGCTCAAGAAGCGTGCCCAAGCCACTCTCGACTGGCTCGAAGACTGGCTGGGATCTCTGTCCAAAGACCAAGAGGCTCAGATTCGCGAATCGAGCCTCGCGCTTCCCGACAGCCAACAGGCCTGGGTCGCTTACCAACAACAGCGACAGCAGGAACTCCTGGCACTCCTTCATGAGTCCCGCACGCCCGAGCGCATCGCCGGGGAGCTACGCACCATGTTCGTCTATCAAGACCACACCGCTCCCCAGGCCTATCAAGACGCCGTCCGCCAGATGCGCGCTGCCATCAAAACTATGGCTCTCGCCATCGATCAGCAAGTGACCGCCGACCAGCGCCGCCACGCCGTGACCAAGCTCCAACGCCTCATTGATCAACTCCACGACCTGCAAGCCGAGTAGCGTTCCCTGTCTTTCGTCGTTCCTGCCATAAGCTCTTTGGCCTCCACGGGCTATCCGTTCTCCGCGTTCACCGCAAGACAGCAGTGTTTGTAGAGCGTACCGCTGCCACAAGGACAGGGTTCGTGGCGACCGACAGTCTGGCCGCGTCCGGGCATCGAAGAGAATAGAGATTCCGTGTCCTGGTGAAAGAGCTTCCGCAGCATCCCATACAAAACCGGGTCTCGATGTTTCAAGAGCTCGGGCGACGTGAAGAAATATTCCGCCAGTACCGCGAAGAATTCATGTTCATTCGTGTAGGCATAGGGATTGATGTGGTCGCCATCGTGAGGTGGGCGCGCCAGTTCCCGTGCTACATACCCTACCCATTGCCGGACCACCCTCCAGGGTACCTCGGGCGGGAGCCCATACTCGCTCGCTTCTTTCTCGAACAGGTGGGCAAACTCATGCACCCCCACATTGTGATGGCCCGATTCATCGGCGAATCCCGCGAGAAGCGCCGGCTTGGAGAGAATCATCACCCCGCTCAAGTGATTGAGCCCCACCATGCCCAGAATAGTTTCATCGGACTCGCCCGTGCTTTGATAGGCGTCGTCGAACGAGTCCGGATAAATCAGCACCTCACGCAGCCGGCGATATTCCCAGTCATGGAACCCGAAGATAGGGATCGCCGCGCTTGCGGCCACCAGCAACCGAATCGTCGCATCCACTTCCGTGCGAATGCCCGTGATTCGCACCTCATCCAGAAAGATCTGCACCAGTTGCCGGAACCGCGCCTTTCCCGCATCGTCAAGGGCCAAAAAGAATGCGACCTGCTCGCGGAGAATCTGCTCCCAACGATCTGGAAACGGCTGCTGCATCACTGTCAGCCTCCGGTGGTACCGTCGCCGCACCCACCAGTACGTGAATGGACTCAGTCCCAGGAGAATCCACAGAACAGGGAAGGCCCAGCCCAACAACCCTGTGGCCCAGGCCACCAGGCCAGCCGCAATGATCGCCTGTCTTCGGTTCCGACGATTTGCCTCCGGCGTCACGAGCATCGCCTATGCCTCTCTGATGAAGCTACTGCCAGAGATAGGATTCTACTCTCGACAAGCCTCTGGATGTTGCTCTCGTTCATCTGGTTCATTGAGTCTGTCTGGTCTCCAGACCAGGCGAACTTTCCCCGTCACCTACTTCCCCACAGACCAGAAGACCAGAAAGACTTACTCAGTCCGTTTCCCACATCTCATAGTGGGCCAGACAACTCAGAACCCAGAACTCATCACTCAGAACTTCCCCAAACCTGCGGGGTGATTTATCTTCGAAGCCGCCCTCGAACAATTCCGGCTGATTGCCAATGATCTTGTCGGGGAACATTCCGATGTAAAGACCTGAGTATTTCCCAAGAACATGTTTTCTGCGCATTGCTGAAACTCAGAGGCGATGATGCCTAAAGCGGAAAGGGGAGCGTTACAGCGAAGCCTATGAAAAGCCGAGGTCAGGTTGATACGTCCGTTATCTCCCTGGGCACCTCGACCAGTCCACTCATTATTGTGGGTAGCTATTCCTGTGGAGGCGTGCTACGGTGCCACTGTTTCTCGCGGCGGGCCTCGCGTGAAACATCACATCGAACGGCCCATTTCGGATGTTGTTGTTACCGAGAATCTGATCGGAAGTCTGACCTAGGTCGCCTTGTTCCTTGCGCCTCTGGCCCTCTCCTTCCCCTCGTGAAATAGTTCTCGCGTTCCCGACAATATCAATTTTCAGAAGGAGGAGCCCCATGGGTTCAAAACTTTATGTTGGCGGGTTGCCCTATGCGGCAACTGAATCGCAGTTAACCACCTTGTTCGCCGCACACGGGACTGTCGAGTCCGCGCGTGTGATCACCGACAAGTTTACGGGACAGTCGCGAGGCTTCGGCTTCGTCGAAATGGCCACGCAGGAAGAAGGTAAGGCGGCGATTACTGCCTTGAACGGCACACAGATGGATGGACGTCCGTTGACTGTGAACGAAGCCAAGCCACAAGAACCCCGCACCGGCGGTGGCGGCGGACGCTTTGGCGGCGGCAACGATTCCGGTGGTCGCAGCCGGTTCTAATCACCACGCTACGCAACGAGCGGGGCGTCTCATCCGAGGCGCCCCGCCTTCACACCGAGAATCACGCCAAATAAAGGTACCGTGAGTCATTTCTCATCGCGTTCTCCGCGACTCATTTGCATGAGGAAGTAGGGGAATGTCCCCCATCTCCCCAATCGTCCCCAAACTCTGAACGTGCTCAAACGTCATCAGGGGCGGCGAGAGAAAAATGGTGTCAGGAATAGTTTCTCTTATCCCTTGTTGCTGTTTTCTGGGGGCGAGACGTTAAAAAACTTCCAGGCTCGTTTTCCTGGAGCTATGCGAGTTGAACAACAACGCCTATACTGAACCAATGGGCAATGCGACATGTCTACTGAGGCTCACCAGACTACAGGCTGATTTACATTCAGCGTGCTTACGTGACCATGACATACAACGCCATCAAGACGAGACCGATGAGGGCGGTTAACACAACCCACATGTACGATTTCTTGACTTCGGCCTCCATGTCCCGTCTAGTCTTAATAAAGAGATCCATAAGGCACCTCCGAATCTAGCGTGCGGGAGAGGGGCTCCCTCCAAATTCAGTAAACCACAAATTGCGTTCTCGATGTAGTACGCCGGCAAAACCCTTAACGTTAAAATATCAGTTCTTCATTCAGTGTAGCTCGACCGGGCTTTCGTTTTCATCCATCACGGCCATTGTGGTCTAAAGCGGTATCGGCGGCATGCTCGATCTCGCTTGTTCACTCTTTACGGATGGGGGCTGAAGGATCTTCCACTGCGCGCCTCCAACGAGAGCCTTCGGAGGCCGCGCGTTGCACGAGCAAAAACGATCATCAGACTCCTTCCCCTCCTCTGTTCCGGGAGCAAGGGATCAACACGGGTGTCATTCCGTTCCTCCCGCTTGCGCTTTTCTTCCGGCGACGAGTAGGTTGAAGCAACGTGCGTTGCTCGCCCGTCTCGCACGTTTCCTTTTCCTGATCCTTCCCACTACAATCAGATGATGATGTCTACCGCCCCTCGAGTGTTGATTATCGGTGCTGGTCTTGCGGGGCTGGCCTGTGCGCGTCGCTTGACGCAGTCTGGCATCGCGTGCACGATCCTTGAGGGCTCTGACGATGTGGGCGGGCGAGTCCGCACTGATCGGGTTGAGGGATTCCAGCTTGATCGCGGATTCCAGGTATTCCTGACCGGATACCCGGAAGCGCGCACAACACTGGACTATCCCTCGCTGGGGCTGAAGCCCTTCTATCCCGGTGCGCTCGTTCGTTACGCTGGGCAGTTTCATCGGGTGAGTGATCCCCTTCGTCGGCCTCAGGACGCCGTGCAGTCACTTCTTGGCCCGATTGGCTCGCTCACCGACAAGTTCAGGATGCTTGGCCTTCGACGAGATGCGTTGGAACATCGCCTTTGTTCGAAGGTGGGAGGCCCCTCCCGCTCGACGTTGGAGGTGTTGCGAGCGTATGGTTTCTCGGAGGCGATGCAGGCGCGATTTTTTCGCCCCTTTCTCGGCGGGGTGTTTCTGGAGCAGGCGCTGTCGACGCCCGGCTGGATTTTTGAATTGGTCTGGGCTGCCTTCTCCCGCGGGGCGGTGGCACTCCCGCGAGATGGGATGGGAGCCATTGCCCATCAACTTGCTGCCGCTTTGCCCTCAGGGACGATCCGGTTGGGTAGCCCCGTGAACCGCATTGAAGGGGCCAGCCTCGCGCTGGAGTCTGGTGAACGCCTCGCCGGTGACGCCCTGGTCATCGCGACCGATTACGCAACTGCGGCTCAACTGCGTGGTGAGCGCGCGCCATTCGGCGCGTCACGAGAGTCGACCTGTCTGTATTTCGATGCGCCGGCTCCTCCAATACAGGGTCCCTGGTTAATACTGAACGGTGATGCAGAGGGTCCGGTCCAGACGCTGTGCGTGTTGAGCGAAGTGGCTCCCTCCTATGCGCCACTGGGACGAGCTTTGATCTCCGTCGGCCTCTCCGATCGGCTAAACACATCAGCTGGCGATCTCCCGCAGGTGGTACAAACGTTTCTCCGCGCTTGGTTCGGCCCTGCTGTCGACGCGTGGCGCCATCTCAGAACTGATCGAATCCGCAGCGCCTTGCCTCCGATTGACTTGCTGCAAGGACATGATGGAGCAGTGTCTCCACGACTGGACGAAGGCTTGTACCTGTGCGGCGATTATCGGGAGTCTGGAACCTTTGATGGGGCGCTGCTGTCGGGCCGAAAGGCGGCTGATGCTGTGATGGCTGATTACGCAGCCAGAGATACCGGGGTCATGGCGTGACTCTGTCCGTCATGCTCTCGCCCGTTCCCTTCTTTGCTCCAGCAGGATGCTGAAAAAGTCCGCCAGCTGCGTTCTCGCAGCGCTCAGAAACTCAACGATCAGAGAAACTTCCTGGGAGATCGAAAACACGTGAGGGGCTTTTCCGCTTGCGAAGAACTATTGAGAAGGGCGAACAGCTACACAAAGTGCGGGCTGTACCTCCTCGCCTCTTCGCTCGCTGCGGCCTTGATGGACGACATTTTTGAGTATCCTGCGCCCGGTCTACCTGTCGCCCTTAAATGTGCGGACCATGGAATTATTACCGTGCACAACAGTTTTTCCACAGACTCCTAGGTCTAAGGAGTCAGCAGGGCGTCATTGGACATGCTGGACGCGTGTAGTCAGTGGTGCGAAAGTTAGGTGTGGCCGGCTTTGCGGGCGCGGTCGGCGATTTTCTTGCGGAGGCGGGCCTTTTCGAGACTGATTTCTGCTTCTTTGACTTCGGACGGCAAGCCGCCGGCCTTGAGTCGCTCCTCGGCCTTCTCAACAGCAGCTTGGGCGCGGCCGATGTCGATGTCTTCAGCCTTCTCGGCGATCTCGGCCATGATCGTCACTTTGGTTGGTGTGACTTCCGCAACGCCCCAGAGGACCGCCATGTGGGTGGTCAGATCCCCGACGCGATAGCGCAGCTCACCGATGCGTAATGTAGACAGGAAATGACAGTGTCCCGGCAACACACCGAACTCACCCTCTGAGCCTGGGGCAATAACTTCATCAACCTGCTGGCTCAAGAGCAACTTTTCCGGCGTCACAACCTCTAATAAAATCTTCCCAGCCATGTTCCCTATTTCCTTAGTTCCACTCAAAAAGCGGGAGGATCGAGGCGTCCTCTATTTCGCGCGTCCAACTAGGGTCTTCCCAGACCGCGCGTTGCGCGAGCAAGGAGGGCGCTCGATTCGCCCGTCTGCTTATACCTTGACCCCCATTTTCTCTGCTTTCGCAATCACTTCCTCAATGGGGCCAACCATGTAGAACGCTTGCTCCGGGAGATGATCGTACTTGCCGTCGAGAATTTCCTTGAAGCTTCGCACCGTGTCTTTGAGTTTGACATATTTACCGGGCGACCCGGTGAAAGCTTCGGCGACGTGGAACGGCTGTGACAAGAAGCGCTGAATCTTTCGCGCGCGGGCCACGGCCATCTTATCGTCTTCGGACAATTCGTCCATACCGAGAATGGCGATAATATCTTGGAGATCTTTATACCGCTGCAAGACAGACTGAACACCGCGAGCCACCTTGTAATGATCTTCGCCGATGACTTGCGGATCGAGAATACGCGACGTGGAGTCGAGCGGATCGACGGCTGGATAGATGCCCAATTCGGCCAGTTGTCGCGACAATACCGTCGTCGCGTCCAAGTGGGCGAAGGCCGTAGCCGGCGCCGGGTCGGTCAGGTCGTCTGCCGGCACATAGATGGCTTGCACCGAGGTGATCGATCCACGCTTGGTCGAGGTGATGCGCTCTTGGAGCTGTCCCATTTCGGTCGAAAGGGTTGGTTGATAGCCGACGGCTGACGGCATACGCCCGAGCAAGGCGGATACTTCTGAGCCTGCCTGGGTAAACCGGAAGATATTGTCCACGAAGAGCAACACGTCCTGGTTTTCTTCATCACGGAAATATTCCGCGACGGCCAGTCCGGTCAAGGCGACGCGCAGACGGGCTCCGGGTGGCTCGTTCATCTGGCCATAGACTAACGCGACTTTCGATTTGGTGAAGTCCTTGGGATCGATGACCTTCGACTCCTGCATTTCGTGCCAGAGGTCGTTGCCCTCACGAGTTCGCTCGCCGACGCCGGCGAATACCGAGAAACCGCCATGGTGGAGTGCAATATTATTGATGAGTTCCATGATGATGACGGTCTTGCCGACTCCGGCGCCGCCGAAAAGGCCGACCTTGCCGCCCTTGCTGTACGGCTCGAGAAGATCGACAACCTTAATGCCGGTTTCGAGGACTTCGGTTTTCGTGTCCTGATCTTCGAGCCTCGGCGCTGGTCTGTGAATGGGATAGGTCTTGGTGGTATTGATCGGGCCCATCTCGTCTACCGGTTCGCCTAACACGTTGATCAGCCGCCCCAATGTTTCGCGGCCGACCGGCACGGAAATCGGCGCCCCTGTATCTTGCACATCCATTCCACGTGTGAGACCGTCGGTGGTGGACATCGCGATGGCGCGGACGCGGTTTTCACCGAGGTGTAGCGCGACCTCAAGGGTGATGCGGACAGCCGGCGTACCGGCGGCCTTATTCTCGTCCTGAATCACTTTGAGGGCGTTGTAAATGTTCGGCAGTTGTCCGGGAGGAAACTCCGCGTCCACCACCGGTCCGATGACCTGAATGACTTTTCCTGTGCTCATAACGCTCCTTCTCTCGCACGTTCTGAATGCTGAGTCATGAGTTCTGAGTCTTGAGTTCTAGGCTCTTCCGGCGTTCTCGCTAAGAACTCAGCACTCAGAACGTCCAATCTATTTCAGCGCTTCTGCGCCGCCGACGATATCCATCAATTCTTTAGTAATGGCCGTCTGGCGGGTCTTGTTGTAATGCAGAGTCACTTTCTTGATCAGTTGCCCTGCGTTCCTGGTTGCGCCGTCCATCGCTGCCATACGGGCGCCATGTTCCGCTGCGGCTGATTCCAACAAGATACGAAACGTCTGCGTCTGGAAATGTTTCGGAATGAATATGTTTAAGAGGTCGGCTTCGCCCGGCTCATAGAGGTAGCTGCCGCCGGTCGTGCCTTCCGCCTGCGCCGCCCCGAACTCGGCTACGGCATCGATGGGAAATAGCTTCTCCACGATCACACGCTGCTGAATCGCCGACTTGAATTCGTTATAAACGATGTAAAGTTCGTCGAACGCTCCCTTGACGAAGTGGTCTGTCAGGTCGCCGCCGATGTCGATGGCATGTTCGAACGTGAGCTTGTCGAAGATTCCCGTCCACTCTTGCCTGATCGGCCAGGTGCGGCGACGAAAATAGTCGCGGCCTTTGCGCCCCACGATACTCAAACTTACTTGAAGTCCCTGGGCTTCACATTGCCGCACAAATTCCGAACTCTTCCGCACAATATTGCCGTTGAATCCGCCGCACAGCCCGCGATCGCTCGTGACGACAAGCACTTCGACCTTCTTCCCTTCGCGCTTTTGAAGGAGGGGATGAGAGGCCCGATTCACGCGTTGACTCAAGTTGCTGACCACATCCCGCATCTTGAGAGCGTAGGGGCGAGCCGCCAGAATACGGTCTTGCGATCGTTTCAGCTTCGCCGCGGCCACCATCTTCATGGCCTTGGTAATCTTTTGTGTGTTCTTAAACGCCGCAATTTTCCGGCGTAGACTCTGTAAGCTCGGCATAGTGTCAGGGGCTTCAGCGCCCCAAGCGAGAATTCAAAATTGAAAATGATGAACTAGGGTTTTGCGCCGTACCCCATCTTGTGTTTAAAGGCCCCAATAATTTCTTTCAGTCTGCCGCCGACCTTGTCATCAATCTTTCCAATGCTTGCGATTTCTTTTTTTAGCTCCGGATGCTGCTGTTGCACATAGTGCAGCAGGTCGGCTTCAAACTGTTGGACTTTGTCGACCGGAACATCGTCGAGGTGTCCATTCACGCCAGCGTAAATCGACAGCACTTGATCGGCGACCGGCATCGGTTTGTATTGCCCCTGTTTGAGCAACTCCACCATGCGCACGCCACGGGCGAGCTGCATCTGCGTGGCTTTGTCCAGCTCGCTGCCGAACTGCGAGAAGGCGGCCATTTCGCGATACTGCGCAAGGTCGAGCCTGAGTGTGCCGGCGACCTGCTTCATGGTCTTGATCTGAGCCGAACCCCCGACGCGGGAGACTGAGAGACCCACGTTAATTGCGGGGCGAATACCGGAGTAGAAGAGATCGCTGCCGAGATAGATCTGCCCGTCGGTGATTGAAATGACGTTGGTCGGAATATAGGCAGAGACGTCGCCGGCTTGTGTTTCAATGATGGGCAGTGCGGTGAGGCTTCCCCCGCCGAGCTTGTCGCTGAGCTTGGCCGCACGCTCCAACAACCGGGAGTGTAGATAGAACACATCGCCCGGATAGGCTTCGCGGCCTGGTGGACGGCGGAGCAACAGAGACAACTGGCGATAGGCGACGGCGTGTTTGGAAAGATCGTCGTAGACAATCAAGGCGTGTTTGCCGTTATCCCGGAAGTATTCACCGATGGCTGCGCCCGAGAATGGCGCCAGGTACTGCATGGGTGCCGCATCGCTCGCGGTGGCCGCCACCACGATGCTGTATTCCATTGCGTGGCTCTCTTCAAGCGTCTTGACGACGCGTGCGACTGTCGAACGTTTCTGGCCAATGGCGACATAGATACAAAAGACGTTGAGGCCCTTTTGATTGATAATGGTATCGACGGCAATGGCGGTCTTGCCGGTTTGCCGGTCGCCGATGATCAACTCACGCTGGCCTCGACCGATGGGGATCATGGCGTCAATGGCCTTGATGCCTGTTTGGAGAGGCTCGCGCACAGATTGGCGCGTATTCACGCCGGGCGCTACCACTTCGATGCGGGACGAAAGGGTCGAATTAATCGGACCTTTGCCGTCGATCGGTTGGCCGATCGCGTTCACCACACGACCAATCAAGGCTTCTCCGACGGGAATTTCTGCAATGCGTCCCGTGCGTTTGACCGGATCGCCTTCCTTCACTCCCACGTCATCGCCCATGAGCACGGCACCGACGTTGTCTTCTTCAAGGTTCAGCGCGATCCCGTAGAGGCCGCCCGGGAATTCGAGCATTTCGCCGGCCATGGCGCCGTCGAGGCCATAGACCTTGGCAATGCCGTCTCCAACCTGAATGACCGAGCCGGTCTCCTTGACATCGACCTGCTTGTCGAAGCCTTTGATTTTTTCTTTGATAATCGAACTGATTTCGTCTGCCTTTATCTGCATAGCTACTCCTTCGTCAACACACTCTGCATTGCTTGTAACCGCCCCAGCACGGTGCTGTCGACGACCGTACTGCCGAGACGGATTTGCATGCCGGCGATATAGCGGGCATCCGTGTGAAAGGTGACTTCGACTTGGCGCTTGAGCACGGTGCGCAAGCGATTGCTGATTTGCTCCTGCTCGCCTGGGGGTATCGCCGTTGCGGAGAAGACGGTGACCGGCTGAGTACCTTTCAATGCATCGGCAAGTTTTGCGAAGGCCTCTGCAATTTCAGGAAGAAAGCCGACCCGATTTTTTTCAACTAACTGTGCGAGAAAGGTTTTTCCGATGGGAGAACACCCCAAACGCGAACCGAGTTCTGTAAGGACGGCGATTTTGTCTTTGGCGCCAAATACCGGTGAGGCCACGACATGGCGCAACTCGACCGATTCCTCGATCGCTTGCCCGAGGCCCGTTAAGGCCACACGGGTTGGCTCGATACCGGATACGTCGAGTAGCTCGAATAACGCCTGCGCATAACGTCGCGCCACTGCTGTCTTAATCACTATAACGGTCCGTTCACTCTTTTTTAGGTAAAGGGGGAAGCCTTCGTGGCTCGCACGAAAAGCGGCGTGCAAAATTAGCATTGCGGAACGAGGACTGTCAATATGGACGGTATGGATGAGGACGGGGCTAGAGTGATTGGATGATGCCGCCGCCCAGCACGCGATCGTTTCGATAGAACACCGCTGATTGCCCTGGACTCAATGCGCGCTGCGGCTCATGGAAGAGAATACGAAGTGTACCGTCTGAACGAGATTGGATGGTGGCTGGCACAGCAGGTGTCGCATACCGGACTTTGACCGTGACATCGCTTGATCCTTTGAGGAGTGAGGAGTCGAAAAGATTCAGATCTCCCACATCGCACTGGCCGCGACGTAGGGATTCCTCTACTCCAAGGACGACGGTATTGGTATCAGGCTGTACTTGCTGAACATAGAGCCTGTGGCCAGTGGCAATACCCAACCCTCGGCGTTGCCCCGGCGTGTAGAAGGCGATGCCTTTATGCTCTCCTAAATAGCGACCTTCATCATCCACAAATGCCCCAGGCTTCTTGGCGACGGGCGCTTCTTTCTCGATAAAGGTTCGGTAATCGCCATGGCTCACAAAGCAGATTTCCTGGCTTTCCTTCAATTCATCCGCGGGAAGGCCCAAGGCCTCTGCTTCTACCCACACGTCCGTCTTTTGCATGCCCCCCACTGGAAAGAGCAGCCGAGGAAGCCATGATTGACGAAGACGGTAGAGGAAATAACTTTGATCTTTCTTAGGATCGGCTGCTCGCTGAAGAGTCAGTGTTCCCTCGGATCGGTCGATTTGGACATAGTGGCCCGTGGCCACAAAATCGATCCCGCGTTCCTCGGCGAGCTCCATGAGACTCCGCAGTTTGACGCGCTCATTGCACCGGACACAGGGATTAGGGGTTGTGCCGTCGAGATAGCCGGCAACGAAGTCGTCGATCACACCCACGCGAAAGGTTTCTCGGGTGTCGATTACTTCATGCGGAATTTTCAATGTCTGAGCCACATATCGAGCAATGCCGACCTTGCAACACCCACGCTCTTCCCACCGTTTAGAGACCGCGACTGTTTCGTCTTCGTGTTCCCACACCTGAAGCGTGACTCCCTGAACGTCGTAGCCCTGGCGAACCAGAAGCGCGGCGGCAACAGAGCTGTCCACTCCACCACTCATGCCAAGAAGAACGGTCGGTCGAGCCATAGGGTGGCTATTGTACTGGGGAGATAGGAAAAGGGCTAGTCCGCATTATTCACGAAGGCTCGTGAATAATGCGGGTTCCGGGGCTGTTCTCTACAGCTAACTGGCAGTTGCGACAAGGCCGGGAGCCATGTCGACCGAGAGGGCGCGTTCGCCACTCCAAAGATTGGCACCCATATCGCACATGCCATGGAAGCGAGAACCTTCTTCGATCGCAATGGCTGGGGTCCGAATATCGCCGATGAGAACACCGGGCTTCAGAATCTGAATCTTTTCAGCGGCTGTGATGGTGCCATGAATTTTTCCGCTATTCAGGAGCACCCCAACGGATACGATGCCCTGGATCATCGCATGCTCCCCAACGATGAGCGTTCCGGTCGTATGTATCTCGCCTTCCACACGCCCGTCAATACGAATGGTGCCGCCAAAACTCACAACACCCTTGAAGTCTGTGCCTTTCCCCAGAAGCGTAATATTCTCGCTGCTCTGATCGACGTGCTGGCTCCGTTCTTTCATTGCCCACATGATCGCGCCTCCCAGTCTTCCCGCACACGCATGATCTGTCGTCACGCGTAATGTACAGGTAAATACCTAAATGAATAATAGTTTCTCCCTACCCGTTGACTCGCTTCATGCCAGGGGGCGCGATCATTCCGACGGGTTGGAGCGTGGCGTCACGAGGAAGCTCGCGGACGCCGTGCGCCATTTCGAGCGCACCGTTGAAGAGCACCCCATCTTCCATTGAAAGGATCGGTGACTTGATACTTCCATTCATGACGGCCGGAGTCCGAAGCTTGACACACTCTTTCGCCACGACGTCCCCGGTAATTTTACCTTTGCACACAATGGTTCCTGCGGTAATTTTTGCTTGGATAATGGCTTCTTCCCCAATTAGCAGCACGCCATCTGTATGAATTTCTCCGTCGAGATATCCGTCAATCCTCACCGTGCCGCTGTAGGAAATTATGCCCTTGAATTCGACGCCTTTCCCCACAAAGGCACTGATATCCCCAGCCCCTTCGGTATTTGTTGAATTGGAAGCAACCATAACAACCTCTTTACCTTCCTGCTCGCTTGAGCTCGTTCCCGCTTTTTTCTCTTGCCCCCACATGAACTCGCCTCCCCGAGTTGATAGCCCCACTGTTTCAGCAACAGATGTACCGCTGTTATGTATTTATTTATGGAGAAATAATCGGTCAGAATGAATAGGGTCACGCATACGTAGAAGCAACAAGTATGCCTCTGCCTGACAGGAAGGATTTGAGGAAAAAATACGGTGGGGATTAATTTAAAAGAGTCTCGAGTATTCCGTCGAGTTCAGGTGGAGAGAAATAATGAATGATAATTTTTCCTCCACGCCGTCCTTTTTGAATCATGACTTTGGTGCCTAATCTTTTTTGCAATCGTTCTTCAACATCAGACCAGGGTGTTCGCCGTAATTCCTTTGTCCCTCGCTTCCTTGTAACCAGTGAAGATTCTATCAGTTTCTCCGTCTCTCTTACCGATAAGGTTTGTAGCACCACAAGCTGAGCGACTTTAATCTGCTCAACCTGGCTCGGAAGACCGAGAATCACTTTGGCATGCCCCATAGACAGCTGGTTCGATTCAATCAGCTGTTGGACCTCCAGGGGAAGCTGGGTGAGGCGCACGACATTGGCGATCGATGATCGTTCACAACCCACTCGTCGTGCAATTATGTCCTGAGTGAGTCCAAATTCGTTCATCATCCGATGGTAGGTCCTTGCCATTTCCATAGGATTGAGATCTGTTCGTTGAAGATTTTCTACCAGTGCCAAGACGACTGATTCTTCATCTCCGCAATTCCGAATCACGGCGTGAATCGTCTCCAGACCTGCGTCTTTGGCCGCACGCCAACGCCGTTCGCCGGATATGAGCTCATAGATTCCGTCACCCTTGCGGCGCACTAAAATCGGCTGCAGCAATCCACTCTCTTTCAATGAAGCCGTAAGCTCTGCCAGTTCCTGAGGAGAAAACGTTTGCCTTGGCTGATATCGATTGGGCACGATCGCATCGATACGCAGATGTTGGACGTCTGACAATTCAGACGTCGCAACGGTCTTGGTGGCAGGCAGTAGTGCGTCGAGTCCTCTACCGAGCGCTTTCTTCTCCATGACTCATAAACTCCTTGGCTAAAGACAAATAGGCTTGGGACCCTGCCGATGCGACGTTGTATAACATGGCTGGGCGTCCATAGCTTGGAGCCTCTGCCAGGGCCACATTGCGAGGGATCACCGTCTTGTAGACGACGTCTTTGAAATGCTCCCGAACTTGCTCAACAACTTGACGCGCCAACGTATTCCGCGCATCAAACATTGTCAAGACGATCCCCTCTAACTTGAGGTCAGGGTTAAATGATTGACGAATTCGATCGATGCTTCCAATCAAACGACTGAGCCCTTCCATGGCATAGTACTCACATTGGACTGGAACCAAAATGCTTTGTGCGGCAACAAGTGCGTTGACCGTCAAAATTCCCAATGTAGGGGGGCAATCGAGAAAAATAATGTCGAATAACTGGCTCACATCTCGCAAGAAACGCTGAAGAATTTTTTCCCGATCCTCGACAGTGACTAGCTCTATCTCTGCCCCTGATAAATCAGCATTTGCCGGTAAAAGTGATAAACCACTCACTTCTGTGATTTTGACGGCATCATGAAATTTCACTTGATTAATTAGGCAGTTATATAAAGTAACTTGTAAAGATCTGGGGTCAACCCCTAGCCCGCTTGTCGCATTTCCTTGAGGATCCATATCCACAAGTAAGACGCGTTTTCCAAGAACTGCAACACCAGCAGCGAGGTTCACAGCGGTTGTTGTCTTGCCTACACCACCTTTCTGATTTGCAATCGCTACAATCTTAGCCATGTTGAGTGCCGCGTACTGGCATTCCTTTCCATAATCCTCAGTAATGTTCCACGTGGAACGTATACGTATGATATTGATTATGTTAGTAAATGTATCTTCTCAAGAACCGTAATGACTCTCTTTCCAGATCCATGAGGGAGAAGAAGGGTCGTTTCATTGAATCGATGGAATTCTTCCCCTATTTCTTTATTTTCGATGACCGATGTTCGATATAAAACAACTTTCCCTTTTTCGGTCAGCAATGCAGGGATATGTTTTTGTACATCATCAAACTTCAATGCTCGTACGACAACTGTATCGATGGAATGGTTAAGAGCCTGCTTGGCATATTGTTCTATGGTTCCCGCAAATGTAGACACACCACGAAGCTGTAACAGGCCGATCACTGAATTGAGAAATGAGCATTTTTTTTGAACTGGCTCTACTAACGTGAGCTGGATATCAGATCTTACGATTTTAAGAGGAATGCCAGGAAAACCTCCCCCAGATCCCACGTCAAGCACTATGCTATCTTGCCGAAAGTTCGTCGAGACAAGTGCGGTGAGTGAATCAACGAAATGCTTGGTAATTATTTCTTTAGAGTCGATGATTGCCGTGAGATTTATTGTCTTATTCCACGTAATGAGATGAGTAAGATAGCGAACAAACTGCTCAGCGTGACTTTCGCTGATTGTCAGTCCAAGTTCCTGTGCAGAGCTAATCATGAACTCGCGCAACTCATGTTCATGTTCCACGTGGAACAATTACGTGAATCGAAAGGTGAGGTCAAGACATTCTGGAATGGATCGTAGAAATATTTGAATGTGTGTGTTTAAGACAGGGTTGAGAGAAGGCTATTTTGCATGGATTCCCCTCTGTGTTTTTCTAGCGCCACAAGAAGAAGGGAGATTGCCGCTGGTGTGACTCCTGAAATTCTCGATGCCTGGCCAATAGACGCAGGGCGAACTTTCTTGAGTTTCTCACAAACCTCTCGCGAAAAACCTAGAGTTGCATCGTAGTTGAATGTGGCGGGAATGGGTTTCATTTCGAGTTTTTTGAAACGGCCTATCTGTTGAAGCTGCCGCTTGATATAGCCTGAATATTTAATTTGTAACTCTATTTCATCAGTAGTTTCAGTATCTTGCAACGCATAAACTTCAAGTGCTGCTAATAAAGTTGCATAGTTCGCCCCTTGGCGACGTAAAAGATGGGCCGCGGTGCAGGGTCCAGAGATTTCATCTATTTGAATTTTTGCCAAGCGTTTGCGAACCGATTCAGTGAGTTTTGGTCGAAGTCCTTCAAGGCGAATGAGATCAGACTCAATCGCTTTCTGTTTCAATTGAAATTTTGCATAGACTTCGTCGCCAATCAATCCAATCTTCCGCCCAATATCAGTGAGTCGCAGATCGGCATTTCCGTGACGCAACAGAAGGCGGTACTCTGCCCGTGAGGTAAACATGCGATAGGGCTCACGGGCGTCTTTGGTAATGAGATCGTCGATCAACACACCAATGTAGGCCTGTGAACGGTCGAGCACTAACGGAGATTCTCCATGAAGACGCAGCGCAGCATTGATCCCAGCCATCAGGCCTTGAGCCGCTGCTTCCTCATACCCGGAGGTCCCATTGATCTGCCCGGCATGGTAGAGACCATTGAGCAGCTTTGTTTCCAGAGTCTGGTGCAATTGCCGTGGCGGAAAATAGTCGTACTCAATCGCATATCCAGGCTTGAGCATGACGGCCTGCTCTAGCCCTGGAATCGTTTTCAGCATCGCGGCTTGTACATCAACCGGCAAGCTGGTGGAGATCCCGTTGGGATAAAACTCTCGACTGTCCAACCCTTCCGGTTCGATAAAGATCTGATGGCGCTCTTTATCCGCAAAGCGCACGACTTTATCTTCAATCGATGGACAATACCGTGGTCCCACCGACTCAATGATGCCGCTATAGAGCGGCGATCGATCGAGGTTCTGTTGGATTAGTGTATGTGTCGACTGATTGGTATGGGTCAAATGACAAGGGAGTTGTCTGTTTTCAATCCGGCTGGTCCGATACGAAAACGGCGGAGGTGGATCATCGCCCGGCTGCGACACCATCACGGAAAAATCGATGGTTGCACCATCCAAACGAGGAGGTGTGCCGGTTTTGAGCCGACCTACCTCGAATCCAAGGTCGCGCATACAATCGGATAGGTGCTCGGCGGATGCCTCTCCGGCCCGTCCTGCCGGAAAATGATTTAGTCCGATATGGATAAGACCCTTAAGGAATGTACCTGATGTTAGAATGACAGCCTTCGCCTGGATGTGATCACCGCGGTCTGTGACCACCCCTGTCACCGAGCCGTCATGTGTCAGCAGGCGATCAACCGTACCCTCGCCGATCGTCAGTCCCTCCTGCTGGCGCAACGTTTGTCGCATGGCGTTCCGGTACAATTTCTTGTCGCATTGGACACGCAGGGCTCGCACCGCCGGACCTTTGCTCGTATTGATAAAGCGGAACTGGATGCCGGCTTGATCCGTGTTCCGCGCCATCTCCCCGCCCAGCGCATCAATTTCTTTGACGAGATGCCCCTTCGCTATGCCTCCGATCGCCGGATTACAGGACATTTGTGCGATCCGGTCGGGATCCATCGTGAGCAGCAAGGTTCGCGCACCCATGCGCGCCGCGGCCAAGGCGGCCTCACAGCCTGCATGACCTCCGCCCACCACGATGACATCAACGACGTTTCCCATGTCCACCTGTTTCTACTTGCCGATGCAAAACTCTGAAAAGATCCGGCCGAGGATCTCGTCGGTCGTGATGGCGCCCGTAATTTCACCGAGGGCATCGGCTGCGCCGCGCACATCGATCGAGACAAGCTCTCCTGCCATCCCGCACCGCACGGATTCAAGTGCTTGACCCAAGGAGTCATGGGCCCGGCGCAACGCGTCACGGTGTCGCACATTTGTGACCGTGACACTCTCCAATGTTTCAAAACCTTTCGAGATCAGGTGACCACGAAGGACCGACTTCAGCCTCTCGATCCCAGAACCTGTTTTTGCAGATATACGGCATGAAGAATGGCCCACAAGCGCGGCATCCAGCTCGACTTCATCAGGCAAATCTGTCTTGTTCAGGACCACCACATGCTTTCGACCTTTGACTGCATTCAAAAGGTTCCGGTCATCACTCGTGAGGGGCACACTTCCATCTACGACCACAAGTAAGAGGTCGGCCTCATCTTGTGCAAGACGGGTTCGTTTGATTCCTTCACGTTCGACCATGTCGTCAGTCTCTCGCATTCCTGCCGTATCGACTAAACGAATCGTCACCCCGCCTAGATCGATAGACTCCTCAATGACATCCCTCGTCGTCCCAGGAATCGCCGTCACAATTGCTCGCTCTTCTCGTAGAAGACGATTCAACAGGCTGGATTTGCCGACATTCGGACGGCCAAGAATCACGACATGTGCGCCTTCTCTCAAGATTCGACCGTCCTGAGCTGTGGCTTCCAGTTTGTGGACTACTGTAGCGGCTTCACTCATAATTCGTACCAGCTCATCGCGTTGCAGGAAGGAAATATCTTCGTCGATAAAATCGATCGCGGCTTCCACGTGAGCCAATACGGTCAGCAAAGACGTTCGAGCCTGTTCCACCTCGCGAGCGAGATCGCCCCGTAGCTGGCGTTGAGCGACAGTCAGTCCTGCATGCGATGTGGCCTTGATGGTATCGAGCACAGCTTCTGCCTGCGAGAGATCTAATCGTCCGTTGAGGAAGGCCCGCTTCGTAAATTCGCCCGGTTCTGCCATCCGTGCACCAGACTCAACACAGACCTTGCAGACGATCTCAAGCACCAGCATCCCGCCATGAGACTGAATTTCTACCACATCTTCCGCCGTGAATGATCGCGGCGCTTTCATGTAGACCACAAGGGCTTCATCGAGCAGATCCGATGCTGATGGACGATCAAGGACTGATCTGCTCTCGCTCTGCCTATTCGATACGGGAATCACAAGATCGGCAAGATGCAATGTATGTGAAGAGATCGATACAAGGGGGCGGCCAGACCGTAAGCGAACAACTTGAGAAGCGACAACAAGCGCCTGAGGGCCACTCAGACGTACGATGCCTATACCTCCCTCGCCTGCTGCGGTGGCAACGGCACAGATCGTATCTTCGAGTCCGCCACGCATGGGGGTTTTCCGTTGCTCCAAACGACTACAAGGATTCCTATGGCCCCCAGGCCCGTGGTTATCGTACACGGTCTCCTACGATTGCTGTGTGAGACAGACTGGGGGACGAGGGAGACGGCGTGCCATAGGCCTAGTTGAGGTGGACGCACCTGAAAAACGTCTATGCGCTCGTGCTGTTGCTCTGCTCGGCCCCTGCCGCGGCGAGGGCCTTGTCGGTTAGCAGAAAGCGATCAGTGACTAATTGCTGGGTAATGGTCAGGGTATTATTTGTGAGCCAATACAACACCAAGCCCGCAGGAAAATTGATGAACAGAAATGTCATGCCAATGGGGAGTATCAACATGATCTTTGCCTGTGTCGGATCCATCGTATTGGGGGTGATCTTCTGTTGAATAAACATCGAGATCCCCATGAGCACTGGGAGCACATAGAAAGGGTCCTGCAGTGATAAATCGGTCACCCAGAGCATGAACGGGGCTTGGCGTAAATCGATCGTCATATAAAGGACATTAAATAAGGAGATGAAGACCGGCATCTGCAAGAACATCGGGAGAAAGCCGCCCAGCGGATTCACTTTTTGATCCCGATAGAGCTTCATGAGCTCCTTGTTCAGGCGATCGCGGTCACCCTTGTATTTCTCCTGGACTTCTTTGATCTTGGGTTGGATTACCCGCATCATTTTCATCGACTTGTAGCTCTTGTATTGCAACGGCACAAATAAGACCTTGATCATACACGTCAATAAAATGATGGTAACCCCGTAGTTACCGACATAGTCATGGATGAATCGCAGCACATAAAAAATCGGCTTGGCGACCGATTTCACAATCGTCCAACTGCCGTAGATGAACCATCCGAAATCGATCATATCTTCCAGGCCCACGCCCAAGGAGTGGAGGGTGTCGTATTCCTTCGGGCCTGCATACAGCTGAAGCGCAACCGAGGAGGCTGCCCCTGACGCGGCTATCCGTACCCCAGCCGACACAATTTTGGGGGCTTCTGTTTTTGCGAGGGCTGCAGCGCCTTCCTTCGGTATCAACACCGATAGAAAATACTTATCCTGCAAGGCGACCCACTGAACGGATCCCTTCCGTTCAAGTTCCGTCTCCGGCGTCTCCTTTTCGACTTTGTTGTCGACCTGGGAGGCTGATCCGATCAGACCGATGAACCCATCGCCCCACTCCACGATGCCAAAATTCGTCCCTAACCCGATATCAAAGGATTCGGTCACTCCCTCGACAGCGAACGACATATCCACCAGATAACTATCATGATGAAATGTCAGCCGTTTCTCCACGCCGATATGGGCCGCAGCATCGTGGAACCGCATCGTGACATGCCCGACAGGATGGGTGGCATCGAGCTTCGTAAAGTCTTTTTCAATATTGTAGAGGCCCTCTTGGAACATTTTGTCGATGTCGGCGTCCGCGACCGTCATCGAGAGTGGCTCTTTGAATTTTCCCCCCTGGTAGACGAGCTGTACCGGCTTCTCCCCTGGGGGCGAAGTATGGTATCGCTTCAGCTCATAACTTCGAATCACCCCTCCGTGATTCGATAACTCGACTCGAACCAGATCTGTTTCAACCGTCACTGTCTGTTCAGATGACGGCAAAGGGATACTCGACGTCGGTGCGCCAGATTTTGAACCTGATTGGTTTGCGATATTCGGGGTGGAGCTGCCGTCTTTGCCTCCCGTGACGGCAGGAGCGGAGTCTCGGTCTGGAGAGGCGGGAGCTTGGGCAGAACCATCCTGAGCAGGGGGCGGCTCAGGAAGCCATCCCATCTGTCTCATGAGAAAATCAAATCCAAGAATAATGGCTAATGATAGGACCAGAAAGACGATAACACGTTTATCCATAATAAACCGCTGCGCGATGTGAACAATGACGTCTCTGTTGCGTCACAGAATCCATTTCTCCAGGAAGAAAAAACGGATCAATTTGTATCAGCAAGCAGATGACAAGGTTGCGCCTACCTTAGAAAGGGTCGGTTGGTCTAAGGCTGGGCGAAATTCAATCAGGTAATCCGGTCCACAGAGCTCGATACTACTTGGCACAAACTAGTCCCCATGCATACGAAGCAGCCGTTGACGCTGAAGGGTCGCCACCCATACTTCTTTCAAGACAGCAAAAGGCTGTGCAATCGAAGTCCGCTTGGGGAAGACGACGAGCGAGTGCCCAGAAATCAATTGCCCACGTAGTTGACGAGTGAGCTCTCGAAACAGACGCTTGCCGCGATTTCGACTGACGGCTCCCCCGAATCGCTTTCCCACCACAATACCAACGCGGCTGCCATCCACATCGGTCCGACAAATCATAAGATTAAATAGAGTTGTCGAAATACGATGGCCATGTTGCTTCACATACTCGATGTCACGACTACGTTTCAGAAACAGATCCCTGGCGCCTGCACCCTGCGACATCACCATCATCCTGGGAGAGGGTCAGCTTGCACAGGGCTTTCTTTCGAGCCTGGATCTCCAGACTCGACCATGATTACACACCATCGTCCTGTGATGGGAACTACTCTGTGTGGGTCACATAACGGAGGGCAAAGATTCCTTCGTGCAGCCCCTAGTCAGTGTCGCTCGACCTACACCGTTAAGCGGGCTCGCCCTTTGGCGCGACGACGAGCCAAGACCTTCCGGCCATTCTTCGTGCTCATCCGCTTACGGAACCCATGTTCACGTTTTTTCTTAAGATTCGACGGCTGCTGCGATGTAAACGACATGCGATCACTCCTAGCCTGAGAAGACTCATAAATTATCCAGGCATTATAGGGGCGGGCTGGTACCCTGTCAAACTGTGTACGATTCATCCGGGGTCGGTCGCCTGACACCGGGAGATCTCTATCCCGCTCTTTTCAGCAAAATGACGAACAGTCCTTCTCAACCATGCATACAGCTGTAAAACTGCCAAGCCATGGTTCCCTGTACTCGGCACAGCTATTTCGTGGGTAAAGTGGTTGTGATGTCACGTGTGTGAACCCTGGGCTTTCAAGCAGATGATGTCGTTCTACTTCCGCCCGCTCAAACTCAGGGGGACATAAGTCTTAACCCATTGATAACTCTTTTATATTGAGGCAGTTTTGTTCCTGATGGACTAGATTGCCCCAGGGCCGTATAAGCCAATCGCACACTCCTCTTTATATGCTTCGGTAAAGACGCTTCCCTCTCCCAATCCACGCGCTGCTGGCCGTGGCATTCCCCTTGCGAATATACCCATGCGCTCAATATTCTTAATGGAAGAGCCGTCATGTTTCGGCGAAGAGGGCAGAGGGGATGTTTCCCCTATCGCTCCAGACAATGTAAGCTTGTCCAGGATTTTCGATGTGATGTTCCACGAACACGTGTGAGTGGTGCGGGTGGAGTTATCGTTCACTCACGCACAGCCGGCAATCGACATGACTGACTCCTCCAGCGTATCAACGAAGGCGTACGCTCAATGCGGAAACCGTCTGGCCGTCTCCCTCGAAACCGAGACGAGGCTTGCCAGGGGCAAACAAGGAAAATGCTCTGCGTATAAGAAGAAGTAAGGTACATTTGTAGTATGACCAGTCACTGTCCACGACTCACGCGAATCTTGTTTGGATGGGCAGCCATGGCGCTCGCCGGCTCCATCTCCGGCTGCATAGAGGCCGTGCCTCAAGATGTGGTTGAAGCGGTTGACCATATCGATCAAGAATTAGTGGAATTGCGAGCGGGTGAGTTCTTGCCCGCCGACTATACCCAATTCTCTCACCAGTGGATGGCTCTGAGAGCCCGCGCCCAGGCCGACGAAGATCTTATCCGTTGGCCTTGGGAACCCAATGAATTGGACGTTGCCCTTCGTCAGTTGCACGCAGAAGGGTCTCGTATTGTTGCCCGCCTTACAAAGGAACGCGAGTCGCTCCGTCACTCGACAGAAGCCAAGATCGCCCAGGTTGAGAATCGATTCCAGCCTGTGACTCTGCAAGTAAGTGCCATTGATGGTCGTACGCTGTCCGGACAGAGGCCGGACGAAATCGAACGATTGATGAATCAGGCCCGTGTGCTCTATGAGCAGGGCCAGTACGATCAATCTCTCAACGCCTCCGACCGAGCTGCACAGAGTCTGTTTGCGCGCTCGGCCTTGTTGGGGCGCGAGTTGAGGTAATGCACCGATGGAACGTACCTCCGCGGTTGGCAATAGATGACCGCAAGTACACGTACTGTTACCATCTCGCTCGACCCGCGCGTTTCCCCGAGAGCACATCGCAACGGAAAGCCTTTGGTCATAGCCGAAAGAACAGGGCGATAGGTGAGGCTTCAGGTTTGTGTTTCTCTCATCCGATAACTACAATACGAAAAAGGTATACGTATGATACGTGAGATTGATCGATCATTTCCCCTGGAACTTCAATCCCTGGTTGCTGCAGGGCATGCACGCCTTGACGCGTCCCATGCGGTCGAGCGACTCTGGGCTCAAGACCATCGGCTCTGGAAACCAGATCCTACCGACATTATCAACCGGCTCGGTTGGCTGACAGTCATTGAATACATGAAAGGTCGGGCGGAGGAATTGCGGACCTTCGCCGCTTCGGCCAAAAAGCGCGGGATCCGAGACGTGGTCCTGCTCGGTATGGGCGGCAGCAGTTTGGGCCCAGAAGTCTTTCGCACAACGTTTGGATCGTCACGCGGGTACCCACGCCTGTGGGTCCTTGATTCCACCGTCCCAGGCTGGGTCCAGCAGGTCACGCGGGAAATTGACCCGGCGCGAAGCCTGTTCATCCTCGCCAGTAAATCCGGTGGAACTATCGAAGTGATGTCCCTCTTCGCCCACTTTTGGGAACTCGTGCACCAGACTCCTGGCCACCAAGGAGGCGAACAGTTTGTCGCGATTACCGATCCCGACACCGGGTTGGAAAAACTGGCAGCAGAGCATCAGTTCTGGCGCACCTTCACCAACCCACCGGAGATCGGAGGACGGTACTCAGTGCTGTCCTATTTCGGATTGGTTCCCGCTGCCTTGATGGGGATCAATGTCGCACGATTGCTCACACGCGCCATCGCGATGGCCAAGGCCTGCCGAATTCCATCCCCCCTCAAACGAAATCCCGGAGCCGATCTTGGGGCTGCGATGGGCTCTCTGGCGCAAGCAGGACGCAACAAGATCACCCTGATTACATCACCGCAGATCGCTGCATTTGGTCTCTGGGCAGAACAGCTCCTTGCGGAAAGCACGGGAAAGGAAGGGACCGGCCTCATCCCAGTGGCCAATGAACCGATCGTCTCACCGGCCGCCTATGGCACAGACCGGCTCTTTGTCTATTTGAGATTGAAGGGAGATGAGAATCGACAGCTCGATCGACAGGTCGCTGGGCTTGCGCGACAGGGCCATCCTGTCCTGACCCTTACGCTTCAAGACCGTTACGATCTGGCTGGAGAATTTTTCCGGTGGGAAGTTGCCACGGCTCTGGCAGGGCACCTCTTGGGGATTCATCCGTTCGATCAACCGAACGTCCAAGAAAGCAAAGACAACACCGCCCGCGTACTGGCGACCATCCAGTCTACCGGTCGATTGCCGAAACAAGTTACCGCGACTGCGGCACAAGCTGCAACACAGCTTAAGCGGCAGTGTCGCCCCGGTGCCTACGTCGCCATCTTAGCCTACACGACACCGTCTTCCAAGATGGAACAAAGTATTCGCATGTTGCGAAAAGTGCTCGTCTCCCATCACCATGTCACCACGACAGCCGGCTATGGTCCACGCTATCTCCACTCGACAGGCCAGCTCCACAAAGGGGGCCCAAAGAGCGGGATATTTTTACAACTCGTCGATCAGATGACTCCCGATCTCAACATTCCGGGAAAATCGCTCACCTTTCGCACCCTCGCGCAGGCCCAAGCCATTGGCGATATCCAGGCACTCCACGCCCATGAACAGCAGGGTATTGTCTTGCCTCTGGGCAAGAATCCGATAGCGACGATTCAGGCCCTGACGAAACTCCTGACCCCACGCACACAAGTGAAGCGCCCCACCGCGCGGCGGATCAAGAGCAAACGTACCCGCAAGAAGTAGAATGTCCGCAGTCTCTGAAATCCGCATCCAGAGCGATAGCCAAGCCGTAGCAGAGGCGGCAGCTGAATTCGTATTGGAAGTGGGTAGAGAGGCTGTTCGTGCGAAGGGTCGATTCGTTCTGGCTCTCTCAGGCGGCACGACGCCGGAAACTCTCTATAGAGTCCTTGCCTCCCCCGCCTTCATCAATCGCTTTGATTGGTCCAGGGCCATCTTTTTTTTCAGCGATGAACGCTGCGTCCCACCGAATGACCCTCGGAGCAACTACGCGTTGGCCGACAAGACCCTGTTTACCCCGCTGAACATTCCACCCTCACAGATCTATCGTATGGCTGGGGAATCCAGTGACCCTCAGGCGGCAGCGTCTGAATACGAAGAACAGTTGCGTCTCGCAACGAAAACCGCACCATCGGTCCCGCCATCACTCGACCTTATCCTTTTAGGGCTGGGTGAAGATGGGCACACGGCATCGTTGTTTCCTGGATCACCAATCTTACGGGACTTCCGACATGCGATTGCAACCACGCAATCTCCGAAAGATCCCCCCAACAGACTGACGATGACTCTAGCTGCGATCAACAGGGCGAGTGTGGTACTGTTCCTAGTTACCGGAAGTGGCAAGGCAGAAGTCGTCAGAGCGATTCTCGATCCAAAGACTGAAGCGGAGCGACAGCTTCCGGCATCGTTGGTCAAGCCAGAGGAGGGCCAGCTCATCTGGTTCCTCGATCAGGCCGCAGCTGCCAAGCTTCCAGTGCAGTAACAACGGGCGAGGACATGAGGGCGAGATGATTGTTGCCGGAGATATCGGGGGCACGAAAACCCACCTGGCTCTATTCGACTGGAAGAAGGAGCGCGTAGACCCCGTCAGGTTAGAGTCATTCCACAGTGCCGATTACACGTCGCTTGAGGATATGCTCACCGAATTTCTTGCCCCACCGACTGCTCCCCAGTCCATCGACGACGTCGCAACGGAGAAGGGGGATGCTGTTGAGGTGGAGCGCCCGGCGGAAAAACCCCAGAAAATCGAAGCGGCTTGTTTCGGCATCGCCGGCCCCGTCATTCAAAACCGTTGTCAGACGACCAATCTCCCGTGGGTGGTCGATGGCGCAACCTTGGCGAAACAGTTCGACATACCGAAAGTGAAGCTGCTCAACGATCTCGAAGCCATGGCCCACGGAATTCTGTTACTCCGGCCGGACGAAGTCCATATCCTCAACGCCGGCACTCCACCACCGTACAACCAGGCGATTGCGCTAATCGCAGCGGGAACCGGACTGGGCGAATCTATCCTCTTCTGGAACGGCTCGCGCTATCAGCCGACGCCGTCCGAAGGAGGACACGCGGACTTTGGACCAAACAACGACGATGAAATTGAACTGCTGCGCCATCTGCGCAGCAGCTATCTACATGTGAGTTATGAGCGTGTCTTGTCAGGTCCTGGTCTGCATGCGATCTATGATTATGTCCGAGACAGTAAGAAGAATGAACCGACGTGGCTCGCCGAGCAAATTAAAGCCGGTGACCCTGCTGCGGCGATCGCAGAAGCCGGGCTCAAGGGGCAGGCAGATATTGCCAAGCAGGCGCTCGATCTGTTTGCCTCCATCTATGGAGCCGAAGCCGGCAATCTTGCTCTGAAGGGTATGACACTCAACGGTGTCTATCTGGGCGGCGGCATTGCCCCGAAGCTGTTGGCAAAACTGAAAGACGGCACGTTCATGAAGGGTTTTACCAATAAAGGCCGCTACAAACGCTTGATGAGTTCAATCCCGGTGAAAGTGGTCATGAATCAGAAGTCCCCCTTACTCGGCGCCGCATCCGTCGCCGCAGCCCTCACCCAGAACCCCACATCGTCATAGCCGTCAGCAGCGTAACAGCCTGTTTGTCCATTTGGTCTGTTCAGTCTGTCTGGTCTATCTCGTTTATTAGGTTTGTCTGGCTTGTTTAGTTGGTTTGGTTCAAAGAAGGAGAGACATCAAACGGAACCAGCTAACCAGATGGGCCAGACCCCCTGACTGTTTCTTGCTACCTGCCAGAAAGAAATCTAGAATATGGCCCGGCAAGAAAATCGTCAGTCTAGATAGGCTGACCAGCTTACTTTAACGTTAGGCTGCTCGGACGCGCTCTTAAATGCGTGAGGGATGATGCAGAAAGACAGGACGTACGAGAATACCCGGTTCTCAGAAGACGTTATCCGGGATGCAGCTAAAGAATTTCGTTTGCAGGTGCCGCTCAGCGATAAGGAAGTTGAGCATCTGTATCTTGTAGTGAAGGTTGACGGGGCAGAATGGCATCACGATTCGGAGGAGGAGTTTTTCGCGGATTACCGCCGCTTAGCGGGTGGGGCAGTCTTTTCAATTGGGCGTCCGAACGGCCAACTCCGGCTCCAAGATCTTGACAAAGCCGCACATGTAGGGGTCAAGGCGCCCGGTCGGTCAAAGATTGAGGCGATCGCAGCCGTCTTCGAGCAGGCGGCTGAACGAAGCGCTTTGCCTAAGCCACCGGAGCCACCTCCCCCGCAGCCGATTCGGCCTACGATCTTCCTGGGTCACGGTCAGAGTCTTCTATGGCGCGATCTTAAGGACCATCTTCATGAGAAGCATGAATACCGCGTTGAAGCCTATGAGATCGGCGCCAGAGCCGGACATGCTGTTCGAGATGTCTTGCAACACATGCTCGCCAATAGCGCCTTCGCGCTTCTGGTGATGACGGGCGAAGACGAAATGCTGGATGGGGGAATGCGCCCGCGCCAGAACGTCGTCCATGAGACCGGGCTGTTCCAAGGCAGGCTAGGATTTCAACGCGCAGTCGTGCTTCTGGAGGAGGGAACGGAGGAATTCTCTAACATTCACGGCATTGAGCAGATCCGTTTCTCGAAGGGAAACATCAAAGAGACCTTCGGCGAAGTACTGGCCACTATCCGCCGAGAGTTCCCTGGGGTGGCCTAGCTGGCACTTACAGTGGCCGGCACTATCGTGTCGCAGCTGAACCGCCAGTCTTGATTTTGAACTTGCAGCAAGCCAGCATCCGAGCGTACGTTCCTTGACAGTCGGAAGGCCTTCGCACGACATCCGAACGATCCGATAGGGAAACGATCACGTGGGCAATCTTGATGGTCTGAAAGAATTAGCAGCGAGAGCAGCCGTTGAGTATGTGAAGGATGGTTACGTCGTGGGGCTTGGCACCGGCTCCACCGCCCGCCATGTGGTACTGGCACTTGGGGAACGGGTGAAGGCCGGATTGACGATCAAGGGGGTGCCGACCTCCCAGCAGACTGCCG
>JBDTSF010000318.1:0-4691 GCA_039931295.1 Nitrospirota bacterium
GGGTTTTTTCAGTCTGCTCCACTCTTCGGCGAAGTGTCGCACAATCTCGACACGATTGTGGCAACTCTTGACCAGACTGACGCCGACCTGATCGTCTTGCCGGAATTATGCGCCTCCGGGTATCAATTCGTGTCGCAGCAAGAAGTGATGACTCTGTCGGAGTCGGTGCCGAATGGGCCGACCACACAACGGCTGATCGATCTGGCGAAGCGACGCCGGATGACGATTGTCGCCGGCCTTCCGGAGCGTGCTGGGGCTGCCTGCTATAACTCCGCTGTGGTCGTTGGCCCGTCGGGGTTTATCGGGTGCTATCGCAAGACCCATCTGTTTTTTGAAGAAACGCTGTTCTTTACGCCCGGCGACACAGGATTTCAGGTCTGGGATATCGGGCCGGCCAAGATCGGCGTCATGATCTGTTTCGATTGGTATTATCCGGAGGCGGCTCGTACGTTGGCGCTGAAGGGCGCAGAAATTATTTGTCATCCCTCGAACCTCATACTGCCAAATTGTCCGGACTCCATGCCGGTTCGGTGTCTGGAGAATCGAGTGTTCGCCATTACCTGTAATCGCACCGGGAGCGAAGTGCGAGGCGGTAAAGATCAGCTGACATTTATCGGGAACAGCGAAGTCGTCGCTCCTAAAGGGGCGATTCTGCATCGCGCGCCCCGAGACCAAGAAGAACTCTATCTCGTCGAGATCGATCCTGCCGATGCGCGTAACAAAGCTCTCACACGCTACAACGATCTACTCCGCGATCGACGGGAATCCCTTTATCGATAGCAGGACGCTGAAACCAGCCGCCAGCATCGTTCAGACCTCCAACGTACCGAATGAGACTCTCGGAGGTCGGAAGCACGAGAGGGGCTTATTCGTTCGCCAAGACTCATTACACGGGCGAACGGTCCACATGAAGTGTGGTATGTACCTCCTCGGATCTTCAATTGCTGCGGCCTTGCTTGGGACAAGGCGCGTCTCGGCGCGCCAGAGTTAGGGGGTGGAAGTTTGGCCTGCTTGAGCATCCTGATTGGCCCGTCTGCAAGGCGTGGTTCTTCGTGCCGCTTGCACGCCACCGACTCAAGCGGTAGGATTAACATTATGAAAGCTCCACTCGGGAAAGGCATCTTCCTCATCGCCGCGCCGTCCTTGCGCGATCCAAATTTTCGGCAGACTGTCGTGTTGCTCTGCGAGCACGGGGCCGACGGCGCGCTGGGTGTCGTCGTCAATCGCCCGACGGCGATGTCGGTCTCGGAGGCCTTACCGCAAGTCCCGATTCTCGAGGGTCAACGACACCTCCTATTCTCCGGAGGGCCGGTGCAAACGAACCAAGTCATGATGTTGTATCGCTTGGATCAATTGCCTGAGAATTCCCACCATGTGTTCGATGGGATCTGTCTCGGCGGAGACACAGATCTCGTCGATCGTATTTTGACCGCCAGTGAGGGGCGAGAGGCGTTTCGCGCCTACATCGGATATTCCGGATGGGGTCCAGGACAACTGGAGTCTGAAATGCAGACAGGATCGTGGTTTACCATACCTGCAGATCCCAGCGCGGTGTTCGACAAGGATCCCACACGTATCTGGCCGGACATCGTGAGCGCCCTAGGCGACGACTATCGCCATTACGCGGATATGCCGTTCGACCCCTCCCTCAATTAGCAGGATGCTGAAACAGGCCGCCAGCTTCGTTCTCGCCTCGAAAGCATCCTCAACGTACCCCTGAGGGTACGCCTCCGGTGCTTCCATCGGCTGCGGCCTTGCTGTCAGCCTGTTTGAGCATTCTGCTGGATGCTCTGCTATCTGGAGTACTTACAGTTGAGATTTAGTGAGTGCCATCCAGCTTCGCAATAACTTTCTTATCGCAAGCTCACTCCTCCTCCCATTTCGTGCGGTTCGATTTTTCGGAGTCAAGCGAAGATGATCAGACAGGTTGGCTGTTGGATTGGCTTGGCCCTCCTTGTCGGGGCCTGTTCCGGATGCGGCGTGCTGTACACGGTGATGAAGTCGGAATCCAAGTTGGACAGGCTGGCCGTGCCGATGACGAAGGCCGAGGTCATCGCCCAGGTTGGACGTGCGGATCGTGTGTTGCGTGACGATGGTCAGATGCTGGTCTGGGAATATTCTCTTACCGCTCGTAAACAGTGGCTTTATGAATTAGCCCTCTGCCCACTTTCCATGTGGGTCGGCGGTTGTCTGTTCTATCCCTTCACCAACATTGTGGCTGACCATCAGCGCGAATATCCGCATCACATTGTGCTAGTGAACGAAGAACTCTGTGCCTGGGGGACACCCGCTGCTATTCTTCAGCGCCGTCGCGCCTGTGCGTCGTCAGGCACAGCGGCTTTGGGGGTCGGCGGGATGCGTGGACGTCCTGAGCCGGTCGTGACCGGTGTCGGCCCGATTAATCGAGAAACAATCGATCGCTATCGAACGATGGCCGTGATGGCGTTTGAGGATGCGCCCGGTGCAGAAGAATCGGGCTCGCGTGTGGCTGGGATCGTGACGACGTTGCTCTTGGATTTGGACATCAATATGGTCGAGCGAACCGAACTCGACGAAGTGTTCAAGGAGCAGGTCGTCCAACTGAAGCACGCCGACGATGCCGAGGTGTTGAACGTCGGGAAACTCGTCGGTGCGCAGGCCATCGTGGTGGGCGAAGTGCAGCAATGGGGGCGACCCGATGGAGACCAGAACAGCCGCGTGTCGCTGGGCTTTCGCATCATCGATGTGGAGAGCGGTGTCGTGTTATTCAATGGGGAAGGATACGGTTCTGACACCATGGCTGATGATCCTGAGAGCCTGGCCCGCGCCATTGTACAGCGCATTCTCGCTCGGTTCGGATCGCAAACCGGGCTTCTCGGGTCTGGCCGGATCGGCGTCAATTGGGATCTTCAGGAATCCGCCGGCGTGCGGTACTATCTCGTGCGGGAACTTCGCAGCGGCCTGCCGGGAGAAAAAGCAGGCCTCAAAGCCGGTGATAGAGTTGTCGCCTGTAACGGCATCGCATTGGCGACCGTGACCTCCGACCGCGACGCGAAGCGGCTGTGCCGAGTGGAGGCTGGGCAAACACTCCACCTTGATGTGCGTCGCGCCGATCAACCAATGGCAATTCCCATTACAGCTGAGAAGCGGCCTGGGCTCTAGGCGCTGGTGTGCTGTTCATCTATCGGCTGAGAAGTTTTGAGTGAATGATGGCCGCTTACCTGCCATGACGTGATGTGACCTGGGCGAGGCTGAGAGTCTTGCCTGCCTTGACGTCGGCGAGGCCTTTGATCGCTTCTTCCAATAATCCGAGATGGATGTGCTCTCGTTCCAATCGATGGTAATAGTCCAAGCGATCCTCGCCGATAAGCGCCACGCAGCTGCTCCCATTTTTGGTAATAAGTTTTTCGCTCCCCTTGTCCGCACTTCATCGCACAGTTCGGTGAGCTTCGCGCGCACATGACTCAGCGAGATGATGTGTTTTGGTGTAATCGCCATGACGTGTTCTGGTTATCAGGGTACTGCGACTCTCAGGCCAGGAATTTTGGCGGCGATACGCCGAAATTCCAGCAGATTGCTGGTCACAACGGTCGCGCCAATCTCTCGCGCCGTGAGAGCAATGAGCATGTCGTTCATGGGCCCCAGGCGATCAGTCAATCCCGAGGCGCTTCCATACATGGTTCGAAAGAGCTGTCCAGCATGGTCGAGAATTGTCGGCGTGAGGCCGAGGACGCGTCCGGATTGGAATGCCTGACAGAGTCGGTCAACAGCTTTCTTACGCTTAGGAGTATCCGCGCCAAGCTGAAGTTCGAGCAGTGTCACAGCAGAGATGAATCGAACGATGGTTCCATGTCCACCTAAGACCCATTCGGCATGCATCCCAGCGCGGAGAAAGTCGATCAGGACGTTGGTGTCGAGCAGAACCTTACCGCCTATCGGTAAGGCCATGGTCGTTCATCACCTTTCAAGACCCCCTTGAGTGGGCGCAAGGCCTTGCTGAGCCGCTGCTCTTCGATGAGAAGTGACAGCGCCTTGTCGATTGCCTCCTGCTCAGAGACGACTCCAAAGTATCGCTTTGCCGCATTGATTTTCCGCTGGTCCAGTACGAGGTGTTTGTGTTTGAGTGCTGTGCCCATAGTGCCTCCTGTATGTACATGTCATGTACATACACTATAAGCTAGTATAGCCGAAAACGGCAAGAGTTTGAGCCTTTCGCATGAACCGCTACTAAGCTTTTTCCGATAAGACCGTCGAGAGGAATCTCCCGGTGTGAGAAGCCGCCACCTTCGCCATCTGTTCCGGTCGGCCTTCTGCCACGATGTGTCCGCCGGCCTCGCCGCCTTCCGGGCCTAGGTCGATCACCCAATCTGCCGACTTGATCACGTCGAGGTTATGTTCTACCACGACCACCGTGTTGCCGCTGTTCACCAGCTTGTGCAGCATGGCCAACAGTTTTTTGATGTCATCGACGTGCAGTCCGGTGGTGGGTTCGTCCATGATGTAGAGCCCGTTCTTCGCGGACGAGTTTTTGAGTTCTGACGCGATTTTCAACCGCTGAGCCTCGCCGCCTGAGAGGGTCGTGGCGGCTTGGCCGAGCCGGAGATAACCCAGCCCGATGGACGAGAGCAGGTGGAGTTTTTCTGTAAGCTTCGGCGAGCCGCTAAAAAATCCCAGCGCGTCTTCTGCCGTCATCTGCAACACATCATGGATCG
>JBDTSF010000319.1:0-4696 GCA_039931295.1 Nitrospirota bacterium
CACTCCTAAAATCCCGTAAACCTTCTCTGTAAAACACTCACTTTTTGATATTGACTTTGTGTTGAAAAGCTCGTACGCTCACGCGGGTTTTATATCATAAGAGATTGATTGTATTGGAATATTTTATTTAAAAACTATGGCGAATAGAAAGTTAGGTCTCCTGTTATCCACACCCCCTTCGCACCCAAGTGTCGAGACGGTCGTTCAGTTGACTCAGGCCGCGTTGCGAAAAGGAGTCGATGTCTATCTTTATCTCATCGATGAAGGGGTAAAGACCGTGACGGATCAACGCTATCTTGCTTTGGTCGATGCTGGAGTTAAGATGTCCGTCTGTGCCTATGGCTGCCAGCAATATGGAGTTCAATCGGTTACGGTCGATTCACGGGTGTCTTTATCTGGGCTAGTGGTGCTATCTGGAATTATTGATGGTTGTGACCGCTTTCTAGCTTTTACATAAGATGGCTTTGTCGCTGCGGTGAGCAATTTATGTCTAAATGTATCGCGGTGGTCATTTCAGAAGACCCCTCTCTAACAGCTCGCCCGGTTGAGGCGCTTCGCATAGCGTTAGGGCTTTGCTCTGGGGATCATCAGACGACTGTCATTCTCTTAGGGCGCGCCACTAAGCTCCTTATGGAAGACACAGAAGAGATTGTCGATATCGATATTCTTGAAAAATATCTTCCTTCTTTTATACACTTGTCTGTTCCCTTTATTGTCGAAGAGGGGACTGTATTGGATGTATGGTCTGATGATTTTTCCGTGACGCCTCGAACAACAGGTGAAATTAGACAGTTTATTCGCTCTGCTGACAGAAGTCTTATTTTCTAGGAAAACTCGGTTTGATCATATGGGCGCAACGCTCTACATTCTTCGACAACAGCATCATCATATTTCTCCATCACTTTTTGAGATGAGTGATGCACATATTGATGTGGTCTTTATGGAGCAGGATACCTCTCTAACCTATCTCGGTGCAGAGGGAGTTATGGTTGGTGGGGGTAGTATAAAGGCTCGTAGCTCCTGTCAGGCTTTGACGTATGATGATCTGGTTGAGAAAATATTTTCTTCAGAACATGTTGTCGTTCTATAGAGGGATTAGTTGCTCTTCTCCGAATATATTTTATTTAAGAACAAGATAGTCGTCGGAGTAGGGATAGGAGTAGCAGAGTGGATAGTGTGAAAACCGTATAAGATTATGAATTTATATTGAAAATATAACATTATCTTTGTGGAGTGCGCTGGGTATTAACTCTGAATAACCCTTGTAAGAACAGTCGGTAATGTGTGGGTATGTAATATAGATGTTCGCGCTATGACCTTGAGTAGCGTCTGACAATGATGTGAATGGTAAATATGGGCTTGCGTGAAGAACAGGTTATCAACAGGTGTGAATAAGTCTGTGCATGCAGAATAGTACGGGAAATATGACTATTGAGAACGAATGGCAGGATGCCTTGGCGTATATCCAAGGAAGAGTGCCGAAACAGGTGTATGACACATGGTTTACGCCGATTTATCTTGAACGAATCGAGGACTCCACTGCGCAACTGGGTGTCCCGAATAAGTTCTTTGGGGATTGGTTACACCAACATTATGGACCACTTTTATCAGAAGCTGTCTCCGCCGCACGAGGTGGAGTAGAAACCTCTATCACGTTTGTCATCTTCAAGCAGACGAGAAAGCAGCCTGATAGTAGCGGAAATACGGTTTCTACCGTCCGTCAAAACACCGTGCCACGGACAAAACGAGGCATCCAGCTCAATCCAAAATATACGTTCAAAAACTTTGTCGTCGGCGCGGGAAACCAATTTGCCCATGCTGCCTGTATGGCAGTCGCCGAGCAGCCGGCAAAAGCATATAATCCACTGTTTATCTATGGGGATACAGGGTTAGGGAAGACTCACCTCCTGAATGCGATCGGAAACTATGTGGCGGAGCGGACTGACCTTCGGATTGCCTATTTAACGACTGAGCAGTTTACGAACGAGGTCATCAACTCCATTCGATACGATAAAATGATGGATTTGAGAAAGCGGTATCGTCATATCGACATGTTAATGATTGACGACATTCAGTTTTTGGCTGGTAAGGAGCGCACTCAGGAAGAATTCTTCCATACATTCAACGCCCTCTATGAAGCCCATAAGCAACTTGTCCTCTCGAGCGATCGCTTTCCAAAAGATATGCCTGATATCGAGGAACGATTACGGTCACGATTCGAATGGGGGCTGATCGCGGATCTCCAACCACCGGATGTTGAAACACGGATTGCCATCTTGCGGAAAAAGTCAGAGGACGAGGGTGTCATATTGCCGGAGGACGTCATCCAGTTTCTTGCCACAACGATGAAGAGCAATATTCGTGAGCTCGAGGGCTCGTTGGTGCGCCTAGGCGCCTATGCCTCGCTCACCGGCCAGACCATCACGCTGGAGATGGCAAAAAACGTGCTCCGGGATCTCATCGGCACCAAGAAGAAGATTGTGTCGATGGATGATATTCAGGAAACGGTGGGGGCACGCTTCCACGTGAAGATTGCCGATCTGAAATCCCGTCGACGGAGCAAGACGCTGGTGCACCCTCGACAGATCGCCATGTATCTCTGTCGGGAACTCACCGACTCTTCGTACCCCGAAATCGGAAGGCAGTTCGGAGGTAAAGACCACACGACGATCATCCACGCCTGTAAGCAAGTCATGAAAGCGAAAGGCAATGACAGTGTATTCAGTGCCACATTGGAGAGCTTGAAGGAGCAGATCCTGCGAGCGTGAGGGCTGCGCTAAGGGGAAGAGATCATGAAATTACTTATGGGGCGAGTGGAGCTCTTGACGGGTCTTCAGCGGGTCCAAGGTGTTGTCGAGAAGCGCAACACGATGCCAATCCTCTCGAACATCTTGATTGAGGCCAAGCAAGAGGGGGTGGAAATCGTCGCGACCGATCTTGAAATTGGCATGCGCGGTCTCTATAAGGCGACCGTGGAAACGCCTGGCGGGATTACGGTCTCGGCCAGAAAGCTGTACGAGATCATCAAGGAACTCACAGTCAGTGAAATCGAAATCGCATCGGGCGACAACAACTGGACGACGATCCACGCCGGCAAGAGCCAATTTAAGATTGTCGGTCTTCCCAGCACCGACTATCCCGCGTTGCCTACGATTGAACGAGAAGGGCTCATTCCCCTCGCCGGGGCAGGGTTTCTGGAGTTGATTCGGAAAACCCTCTTCGCGGCCGGAGACAATGACGCGCGCTACATCCTCAACGGTCTACTGGTGACGCTCATCACCTCGGAGAAGAAAACGATTTTACGGTTGGTTGGTACCGATGGACATCGGTTAGCGGTTGCTGAGCAGGAAGTCGGACATGCCGGAGTTAAAGGCGCCCCGCAAGAGATCAAAGCCATTATTCCGAAAAAAGCGGCGCATGAAATGCAGCGTCTTCTGGAAGAAGGCGGCGAGGGAGAGCCTTTGATCGGATTCACAAAAAATCTCATGATTTTCCGGAAGAGCGGACTCCTGTTGACTTCGCGGCTCATGGAGGGGAACTACCCGAATTATCAGCAAGTGATTCCGAAAGAGAGCGGAAGAAAAATAGGGGTCAATCGCGCCGACCTTGAAAGCGCACTTCGGCGCGTCTCCGTGCTGTCCCGTGATAAGGCGAGCGCGGTGAAGGTGTCGTTTGTCTCCGGACAGATGACGCTGTTCTCCAGCAATCCTGATTTTGGAGAGGCGACGGAGGAGCTTGCGGCACGGTACGAAGGAGAGGCGTTGAACACAGGCTTCAATGCCCGCTATATGTTGGATGTCCTCGGGGTGATGGACGGAGAAACGATCTCTCTGCAAATGGATAATCCGTTGAGCCCCTGCTTGATCCAAGAGCCGGACAGCCCCGGGTTCAAGTGCGTAGTCATGCCGATCAAGATCTGAGAGTCACAAGTCTATTGTCATCGGTCAATGGATGAGGCAATCGGCCCTTGGTTGCCCGTTGCGAATGACCGATGACCAAAGACGTGTTCGAAGTAGGAGACTGATGGCTAATAACGACGACGAGACCACATCCAAATCCGAGAGCTACGGTGCGGATCAAATCAAAGTATTGGAAGGCCTGGACGCCGTACGGAAGCGTCCGGCTATGTACATCGGCAGCACCGGTGTGGACGGCCTCCATCATCTCGTCTATGAAGTCGTCGACAACAGCGTCGATGAACATATGGCGGGGTTCGGTGAAACCATCGAGGTGACGATCCACATCGATAACAGCGTCACGGTCTCAGACAATGGTCGCGGTATTCCTACCGGGATGCATTCCACACAAAAAAAATCAGCGGCTGAAGTAGCGCTGACAGTCCTGCATGCGGGTGGCAAGTTCGAGCAAGGGGCGTATACGGTGTCCGGTGGACTTCACGGCGTCGGGATTTCGGTAGTCAATGCTCTCTCCGAGTGGCTCGAGTTGGAAATCTGGCAGGACGGCCAGGTGTTCGAGCAGCGCTATGAACGCGGGAAGGCGACTGCCCCGCTCAAGATGACGGGTAAAACCAAGCGCCGCGGCACAACGGTCACGTTCAAGTCAGATGGGCAGATCTTCGAGACGCTCGACTTCAGCTTCGACGTGCTGGCGCAGCGGCTTCGTGAGCTCGCTTTTTTGAATAAGGGACTCGAGATCACGCTCAAGGACGAGCGGAAAGAGCCGGTCAAAGAGCAGG
>JBDTSF010000320.1:0-6145 GCA_039931295.1 Nitrospirota bacterium
GCGCGCCTCATACCCGACCCAGAAAATGGCCAGCCAGAGGACTAGTGCGTTGAAAGGAACAAGAATTTGATGCAGGTTCGCGACGAGCACGCCGCGATGTGGGAATGATGGCTTGCTGTCAAGAACCTTGAATGTTGCAATGATGAGTATGAGTCCGATGAGCAGGGAGACCATAACCCAGCCCGCCATTTCTCTCCAGCTAGTAGCACGCAGATAGTTCTGCCACAAAGTAATGACATCAATAATCTTCTTTCCCGTGGTCTCCTCCTTGATTGCGGAACGTGCTTCTGCATGGCCCTCCGTATCAAACAACGCCAGGGTGAGATGTGGACCATTCAACCAGGCAGACATCTTACTGCGATTGAGCTTCCGGGGTTTCGGCAGTGCGATCTCGTAGTCCATGTCGGGCTTCTCCTGCTGTTGAATCATTTTCAGGAACGCATACCAGAGCCCAAGCATGGTTAAGAGGCCAACGGAGCGAATCACGAGGCTTGGCCAGACACTGATGCCTTCGAACCACAAGAACGGTTCGCCAACACCCTGTGCGAGCGAGTTACGCATGAGATAATAGACTGCCAGGATTATGGACACCACGACGGCCACGATGATCACCACCGGGCCTATCTTCGCCCAGGCCCTCTTACGCTCAGGCGAGGACGCACCGACGGCGTTGCGCAACGTTTCATTGACGCGACGGTTTGCCAGGGTGAACAACAGGAGCCCGAAGCAGACCATGAAAGAAATCGCCCAGGGGTGCTCGCGTATGAGGCTCCGCGTTGTCCTGTCCGGCTCGATGTTCGCGCACTGCGTCCAGTCGACACCGCATTCCTTGTTTTCCGCTGAGGGAGCGTTACCATCGGAGTTTTGTCCCTCTATCCATTTGGTGAGGTCATCGGCCGATGGTGAAGCGAGATGTACCGCTTCGGTTCTGCCGATCTCGAATATCTGCGGACGGAGCCAATCCTTCATTTTCTCGGTCCAGTCAAACGGCGAATCCTTGAGCGCCATCAGTGTGGCGAGGTAGGTTGAGGTTTGGTAACTGTCCCGAAATGGCAGGGTCGAATGTTGCAGCGCCGGGCGTAGCGACAGGCCGAAGTTGGACGCGACCACGAGGTTGCGTGCCCAGTCATTCTGGTCAGCGTGCAGGTAGCGTGCGTCGAGGTCGGTCGTGAAGAAGATCTTGTCCTTGAAGCGGCTGCGTAGCGCCTGGAGGATGAGGAGTTTGTCGTACAGATCGGAGCCAACGAGACCGATGGCCTTGACGCCGTTCTCTGCAAAGTTCTCGTCTTGATCGAGTCGATCGATTTCGTCGGCAAGCCGGCGCAGGTAATCGAACTGGCTGCGCCCCTCGGCATGCTCAGGCGGTGCATCTTCGAGTTGTGCGCGCAGGTCATTCGATTTGCTGCCATCGCCCTTGGGTGGTGCTTTGCCGCCTGACTTGTCATTATCCGACAGCACGCCGTCCAGCCCACGCAGGTAGGTGAATGTGCGAACCAGTGGTAACGTGTGCTTGTCAGGGTGCAACATCTCATGTTTTCCGTCGGGCTTAACCCCGCAGCGATCAGAGAATCCATCCTTGAGATATCGCGATAGGGTTCGCCCGTACTCAGTGTCTCGCTCGCCGATCAGCACCAGGCCGTCGTCGCACTTGCGCTCGCCCGGGTCCTTCTTCACCCACGCGTCGCGATTGATGCCGCGCTGCCACAGCTCCCACAGCAGCGCGGTCGCGAGCACATCGTCGGTTCCGGTCGTGCGGATGATCGGGGGTGATTGTGGTTCGTTCTGCGGCGGAGGGGTGGACTGCATGAAACAACCCCACGACCCTCTGGCGCTCTCTTTGTCCACTGATGTGGGGAGATCGCAATTGGAGATGGTCGCGCTGGGTGAGAACACCTCAAGCGTACCCCCTCTATGTGATGCCAGAGATTTTTGATTCGGACCGGTACTTTCACGAACGAGATCTACCAGCCTCCAGGACCCCGATGGCCCGATTAACTTGACGTTGAGGCCCTCGTGTTTAGAGGGGTCACCTGTATCGGGTTGAGTCGGCGTCAGCTTGTCGAACAGGTCGCGCAGTGTGGTGAGCGGCTTAGCGGAGAGCTTTTCATCCTTCAGCCAGAGCACAAGCACGGAGCGCGACTTATCTCCCCTCCCAAACCATTCATAGGGCACGTCATCGTCATAGGTTGGTTCGCTGGCGTTGGATTTTGGCTCTGACGGGCCGAGGCGGAAGTAGCCGAGTGCTTCGGCGTTCTCGGGGTAATAGGCATGAAAACCGAGTGCCGAGATCACCGCAAAGCGTGAACGGCGACGGCTCTCGGCATCCTCGGCGTAGGGACCCCCAAAGACGCTCACGGCGACGACGGTCATTTTGCCGTGCTGGTCTGTAATACGGCTGTGCAGCCTGTCCGGAGGGTGCGGATCGGGTGACGCCTTTCCTGTAGACGCGACGTCCTGGTTGGAACTCTTCTTGTGTTTCTCGACCGCGGCAAACGGGTCCTGCCACAGTCGCGCCTCGACGTCTTGTTGGCTGGCTGCCACGAACTTTACGCGCTCAGCATCGGTTGGGCGCGCGCTTTCCAGCGGCACATTTTTGACCAGCACGCCGGCCGCCAGCAGTACCACCATCATGATGGGCAGAGGGTTGCCAAACCAGCCTCCGGACTTGCTGTTTTGGTCGTCATTCATACTTTTCGTAAGTATCCAACGGAGGGGTTTTCGTTGTGGCCGAATGTACTCTCAGAAGGATGCTGGGTCAACATCATGGTCTGGAGTCAGATGATGGCGAAGTTGTGTGCTCTGTGTGGGCGGGTGGAAATGCGGAGAAGTTTGCAGTAGACTTGGCTCTCATCCCATCAAGAGCAACAGCAGCATCATCCATCCAACAACGAAGACGTGTGACACACCTGAACAAGAAAGCTCGCGTGAGGCAGAGTGACCGGCACTCGGCGTGATGCCGCTTTCGGAAAGATTGGTAACGGACACAGATGGTTTCTTCAACGACTCAGACAGTGTCAGACGCAGCGCAACTGAAGATCATTCCACTCATCGCCAAGGAACTCGGTGTGGGAGCCGATCAGGTCAAGTCAGCGGTCGCCCTGCTCGACGAAGGATCGACCGTGCCGTTTATCGCGCGTTATCGCAAGGAGGTGACCGGCAACCTGGACGATACACACTTGCGCACGTTAGAGGAGCGGCTGCTGTATCTCCGTGAATTGGAGCTGCGCCGTACCGCGATTCTGGCGTCGATCGAGGAGCAGGGGAAGCTGACCGACGTGCTTCGCGGCACCATCGAGGCCGCCGCGACCAAGCAATCGTTGGAAGACCTTTATTTACCCTACAAGCCGAAGCGCCGCACGCGGGCGCAGATCGCGCGTGAAGCTGGATTGGAACCGTTGGCCGATGCGCTGTTTGCCGATCCGACGCTCGATCCTGAGCGAGAGGCCGTGAAGTATCTGAATGTGAAGCCTGCGTCTGAGGGCGTCGAAGCGATTAACGTGCCGGACGCCAAGTCTGCGCTTGAAGGTGCGCGGGACATTCTGGTTGAACGGTTTGCCGAGACCGCCGAGTTACTCGCCATGTTGCGGGCCCGCCTCTGGGATCAGGGCGTCGTCACGTCCACCGTGATGAAAGGCAAGGAAACGGCCGAGGAAGAAAAGTTTCGAGATTACTACGCCTATTCTGAAACCATCCGCACCATTCCGTCGCATCGCGCGTTGGCGCTATTCCGAGGTCGCACGCTGGGAGTGTTGAAGATTGAATTGGGCCTGGGCGAGGCATTGGAAGCGGTTGTGCCGCATCCCTGCATCGCCACCATTGCGGCACATGTCGGCATCGAAGACCGGGGCCGTCGCGCGGATACGTGGCTGATGAGTGTCTGCGATTGGGCCTGGCGCGTCAAGATGCATCTGCAACTTTCTGTGGAACTGCTGGTGCAGTTGCGCGAAGCAGCAGAAGCCGAGGCGATCAAGATTTTTGGACGCAATCTGCACGAGCTGTTGCTGGCGGCGCCTGCGGGCCCGAAGGCTGTGCTCGGCCTCGATCCAGGCATTCGCACGGGTTGCAAGGTGGCGGTGGTCGATGCAACCGGCAAGCTGCTGGAGACCACGACTATTTATCCGCTCCAGCCGCGCAATGATTGGCAGGGATCGTTGGCGACCCTAGCCAGGTTGGTCGTGCAGCATGGCGTTGAACTCATCTCGATCGGCAACGGGACCGGCAGCCGGGAGACCGACAAGCTGGCGATCGAGGTGATCAAATTAGTTGCGGGACATAAACCTGAGCAGAAAGTGGCAAAGATTGTGGTGAGCGAAGCGGGGGCGTCAGTCTATTCGGCCTCGGCCTTTGCTGCGGCTGAGTTTCCTCAGTTGGATGTCAGTCTACGCGGCGCCGTCTCCATCGCCCGGCGTTTGCAAGACCCTCTGGCTGAGCTGGTGAAGATCGATCCCAAGGCCATCGGTGTGGGCCAATATCAGCACGACGTGAACCAACGAGCGCTGGCGCGGTCGCTCGATGCGACGGTGGAAGATTGCGTCAATGCGGTGGGCGTGGATGTCAATACGGCCTCGGCACCGCTACTCGAGCGGGTGTCTGGTCTGAACAAGGTGCTGGCGAAGAACATCGTCGAGTATCGTGATGCGAACGGTCCATTTCAGAATCGCACCACGATACGCAAGGTCCCGCGCCTCGGCGACAAGACGTTCGAGCAGGCCGCCGGATTTCTGCGTATCAACGACGGCGATAATCCGCTGGATCGCTCTTCCGTCCACCCGGAAGCCTACCCGGTGGTCGAGCGTATCCTGGCTCGCATTAGCAAGGGGATCGTGGATGTAATGGGGCAATCGGCGGTGCTCAAGGGATTATCCCCCGCCGACTTTACCGATGAAAAGTTCGGCGTGCCGACGGTGCGCGATATTCTGACCGAGTTGGAGAAGCCTGGCCGTGACCCGCGCCCGGAATTTAAGACGGCGACGTTTCAAGAGGGCGTCGAGTCTTTGACCGACCTGCACCCAGGCATGGTGCTCGAAGGCGTGGTGACAAACGTGGCGGCGTTCGGCGCCTTCGTCGACGTCGGTGTCCATCAGGACGGGCTCGTGCATGTGTCCGCGCTGGCCAATAAATTTGTCAAAGACCCGCATGAGGTCGTCAAACCCGGCCAGATCGTGAAGGTGAAGGTGCTGGAGGTCGATGTGAAGCGCCAGCGCATCTCTCTGACCATGCGCCTCGACGATGCGCCTGCGAGTGCACCAGCTGCGAGTCGTGTGCCGGTCGAGGCATCTGCGGGAGCCGCCCGCGAGCCGCGTCACCGGCGTCCGTCTATGCCCCAGCATACTCCGGAGCACCAACCGCAGCCGGTCGGCACGATGGCAATGGCCATGGCGCTGGCCCGCGCCAAGCAGAAGAAATAGTACGCTGCAACTCGCGGGACAGGCTCCGCCATCTGCGGCGGTGCCTGTCCCGTTACTCGTCCGTGCCTCCTCTGCCTACTGAGTAGGGCAAACGCCACCGCGACAGAATCTTCTAATAGTATTGCGCCTGCGCAAGCCTGGATTGTGCCAGTGCTACGAGACCTAGGTCGCACTCGCCAGGACTGTCGTCGATCGAGAGGATGGAGGGGTGAGTTACCCCTATATATAATGGATACAGTGCTGGGCATAGGCTAGCTTGGAATGGTGAGTAAGCACAGTTGGTTAGATTGATAAAGGTGATGAGATTGGTGAGCTATGGTAACGGAAACGCTTGAAGAAGAGTTCCGGAGAGGAGGGGAGCGTGGCCTGGTGATCCTCCTGCTCGCGGAACGCGCACGCTGAGAAGGTGCTCGTTCGACGCGCGCAATAGAGGATCAACCAGGCCACGCTCCCCAGAGAGATCTGGTGTCTCGCTCGGGAGGGGGAGGGAAAACGAGCGAGCTTGGGGGGACATTTGTCTATGAGGTCAGAGTGGATATTTCTTAACCGCAGATCTTGAAAATACTTCCATTACCAACATTGCTAAGTTGACACAGTACATCGCAGAAAGTAACCTACCTCCGACTCAGAAAAGGGATAGCTCATGCCGAATACCACTATCGCAAAGGTTCATCAGTTTGGGCTGCTGCCGGTTTAGTGGACACCAGCTTACGCGACTCCGGCCTTCCGGTCGAACT
>JBDTSF010000321.1:0-2732 GCA_039931295.1 Nitrospirota bacterium
ACGCTTCTCTTACCACAACTGCGGCGAGAGGAGGAGAGGGTTTGTCAACACACTGTTAGATGGATGAAAACCAATTTTGTAGTCTTCTCGGTTTTGCAACCCTGTGAAGTACACCAGTACCGAATCAAGCTTCTGCATCAGAATGGCCCGTTCGCACCATAGACCTTCGAGATAGGTTACGTCATTCGTCAGGCTGTTACACGAAGCGACAAATCGTTTGAGTGCGTCTTGCGGAACCTTGAACTCCTGCAGATCAATGCCCAGCGACTTCTCAAGTTTCTCGATCGCACCGTTGAACTCGTTGACCCACCGCGCTTCAATCTCGTGGCGCTCCGGAACGTTGACACGAATCGAGGTGATGACAGCATAGGCTCTCAGAATCTGGTCATCGTGGTTCATGCTCGTTGCCTCTACATGAATCATAACACGGTATCCTGAATAGGGCCGGTGGAGGCAAGTCTACTTGAATATCCGATAATCCTTCAACGTTTCGTAAAGACCGTCGTCGGTGGAGTCTGTCTTGTGACTCGCTTTTGATCAGACTTACCGAAGAGGCGAACGACGAAAGGGGAGAGCCGAACAAGGAGCCGAGAGCAGCCTCGCCATCCAGAAGCTGCTAGATATCAAGACATGATCCCAAATTGCAGACCACGCGTCGATGTGGGAAGAGTTAGGAAATGGCTCCCGACCATTTTTTATCGACCCCTTTCAATTCCTCTCTTCTCCTTGTACTGGCGTCCAAGCCTGCGCTCAACATACTGGCAATTGAGATCAATCGGCCTGCCGTTTGATTTTACTCAGCAGTTTTGACTTCTTCTTCATGCATATGCAGAAGCAGCTCTTGCCTGATCTCTTGCAGCTTGGTTTTAACTTTCGCCTCGTTCTCGCTCCCTATCCGCATGAGAATCCTCTGGCCTATGGAGCGCCCCTCAAGATCAGGATCAGCATAGACGTAGACTATTTTGGGTTGAGCGAGCTTCACGGGTTCTTTGATATCCGGTGCGGCCAACAGATTATCGATCACTTCGATCACACGGTCATTGAAATATTTATTTGGGTAGCCAAGCTCCTCGTAAGACTGCTGAAACAGCGGATAGAGGCGAAGATACAGTTCCACTAATTTCCGGGTGTTCACCACTCCGGCAAGATGCACGTACGGCGTATAGCGCGCTGCGTTTTTTGGGCTAATGCTCATTTCCCCATCCGCCATCGAAGCAACAAGGTTGCCCGGCACCGGGGTGACCGGCATCGCGTTCACTGGCAAGCTCTGGTTCGGCAGGTTGTCAATAGTGACGACGACATTGTGTATGATTTGTTCAACGCGGAACATCTTCATCAATGATTTTTTGTCCACCAAGCTGGCCAAGGCGTCAAGTATAAAACTGTCGCTCTCACCCAGCTGTGGTAGCGGAGACTGTGCCTCGGGAATTTCCACTGCTTGGCGCATCACCGGCTTAGGCGGTTCAACCGGCGGCGGTGGCGCGGTGACTTCTACTGCGTCAGGTTCAGGCTGGGTCTGCTGCCAGTAATAATAAGCAGCGATAGCGCCACCGAGGATGACCACTGCAACCACTATGAATGTTTTCACAGGTGCACCATTATTTGATAACCATGCACGTGAGATATGTTTCAATCACCAAGCCACAGCACAAGTCCGAAAGAAATGAAGGTGACCGTTCCCGACATCCATGAGCTAGTACAATACGTGAAGCACGCTGACATCTTTGCATTGATCCGTGTTCCTTGCCGTAATCGTAGCCGGTGCAGGTGGGCCTAATCTAGAGAAAAGTCGTGGCAGTCCCGTTCGCCGCGCGACATGCGCGTGCCGGTGGCGGCCTGTTCTGCGCGACGAAGGGATCGCGGTATTCACGGGGCGCAGTCTACCATGCAGATGGCATAGTAAGAGATGTGATCCCAATACGTCCGTGCCTCTTAGGCCAGAGGCATTGAGTGCGTGAACGATGAGAGAGGAAGCTACGCGACGAACCGGTAAGCTGGTCCGTGGCGCATCGCGAAATATTTCATTGCAAGACGCGACCTCAATTAACGACCCCACTACATTTGCCACAGGGGCGTGCGGCCCTTGCGGCCTAGCTCCGCACGCCTCCTCTTGCGGCTTCGAGGGCTCATCGTCCATGATCTTACTCGTCCTTACCAGACAACCGTGAGAGTAAGTCGGCCACAGCCTTCAGCTGCGCAGCCTTCTTCTCCTCCTTCGATGCCGCGGCTTTAACTTCCCGCTTGGCCTGTTCGGCCGCTGCGAATGCTTGAACGCCGGTCGAGATCACCTGTGTTATTCCGCCGATATCGAGTCGACGCGACATGCACATGGCCTCGATGCGGTTCTGATCAAACCCCTTGTCCTTCATCGCGATCATCTCTTCTCCGCTGCACGTGGGTTGGGTCGCGCATGCAGTGAATGTCAATAGGATTATGGCTGAAGCGAACGTGGTGATTAAGCGTTTCATGGGACGGCCTCCTTCTTAAGAGGTTTGGTCATTTCCCGCCTTGACGATTTCTCCAAACGCCCCATGGGACTTCACTATGTATATAGAGCAAACGAGATGCCAGCATGGGACAGGATCGTCAAATCATCAGATGGTATCCTCAGTATCAGTAATTTCAACGTCGTACGTCTTGCTGATCAACGACACATGCGCCAAGCTCACCTCCTGATCACTGACGCTCGTATTGAAAGAGATTCATGAGGTGGATCAAATCCGATTCAAGAG
>JBDTSF010000322.1:0-3715 GCA_039931295.1 Nitrospirota bacterium
ACAGAATCTGTCGCCTGTCCAGCGGTCTTGTTCATACCTTCCCTAACCGCACTGGCCCGTAGGTTTGCCTGGCTTGCCGGAGTTCTTTCACGTGCTTGCGGAAGGCTGGGCCGAATTTGGAGGCGAGGACCGCTTTTCTGTGGGGCGCGATGCTCTGCTCGATCTGCTCGATCGTTTCTGCCAACTGCTTGATCAGTCGTTGGCCTGAGCCGGTGAGCCACTTGAGATGCCAGCTGGCGTACTCCAAGTCTTGGATGGAATAGCGGACAGACTCCACCTCCTCAAGGCACCGGAACCTGGCTCGCTGCAAATCACGCTGGGTCAACCCTGCCTTTTTCCATCGAGTTGTTCCACCCACCCCCGATGCCCAGGTTGAGAGCCGCTCGAATAGCATCGCTCCCATCGTAAAGGTAAAGGTTGCGTGGAGAATGCCTCGCAGCGGGCGGAGGCTGCTTCGCCAGGGAGAGTAGAAAATCTGCTGATTATGGTCACCGTGATACATCACATGCTTACGGAGCAGAAGATTCAAATGGTGATGGCTATTCTCATGGATCACATCATCGATCAGATCGAGATTGTCCCGGTCGAAACAGTTGATGAAAGACAGCCCGGGCCGATGGCGATAGCTGAAGCTGACGACGCCTTTGGCCTTGAGCGGGATCATCCTGGTGGTCAGCAGTGCGAGAACTTCGTGTCCTTCCGGCCAGGCCTCTTGAATGGTCGCCCAGGCCCGGCTGATTCGTGCAACCTGATCAGTTGTCGTGCCGGCAACCGAACGAGGCAGACGATCTTTTCCATAGACGAGCGTTGGCCCGGCAGTGATGGCGCCTGAACGAGTCTCGATTGCGACGACTGGCGGTCGGTACGTCCGGCTCCACTCCAATCGGTTACCTTGCCTCATGCATAGGGCCGTCACTGTTCTGCCGATCTTCAAAGACAGGCCGTGCGGCTCGACCAGAATAGTGGCATGTCCGGCTGATTGTTTCAGGGCGCGCTTCACCGAAGGAGAGGCTTCATACATATCACCTTCTATCCCTAGGGCCATCGTTCCGAACAGCTCTGCCCGTTCGAGGTTGTGACCGAGATGCGCCTCTATAGTCCAGGACGGAACCTTACGAGAAGCACACCACAACATCGGAAGTCCCGGCACAAGGCAGAGCGATTCCTGTGTCAGCTCCTGCGCGAGACGGACGCACAGTTCGTTGAGTCTCCGTTCGAGTCCCGAGGCTTGTGAGACCCCACGCGGAAACAGATCGTCCAGATAACTGTTCTCAAAAAACTTCTCTTCGCACTCAGCATATAACTCCGCCGCAAACTCACGGGGACTCTGTTCATCACGGACTTGTTTCAGCAGATCGATGAAGTACACCAGGTCGTTCAACGCTTCGATCCAGCCAACGACTTTCCAGTGAGCATACCCATCCCGTTCGAGTGCTTGGCTGAGGAACCGAAAGTAGGATACGGGTAAGGCGAACGATTTGGCGACATCGACATATTGGCTTTCCAAATCCAGGCAGAGATCACTCAGCAGTCGCTTCATCGACAGACAAAACTCTTCTTGAAGACGAACCAGCAACGGCACATCGAGCAGCGGCATGGAGAACGCATACTCCGAGATGGAAGAAAGTGTCAGACTGTACCGGAGGAAGAGGAGCGCTGCAAGAAGAAGCTAAGGGGTGAAGTAGTCGCGGGGTCTTAGCGGGTGAGAATGCCTATTTTTCTTGGTGTCCGAAAAGTTTGCTTCGGCAGGTAGCCCAGTTCATCAAGGCGCAGTTCTTTGACATGCTGCATCACGTGATCCCTAAGATCGGTCTGCACAGATGCTTCCTGAGACGGCGTGGAGACTGTGACCTGCGTAAAGGGCAGTTCATCCTTCCAAAGCAGTTGGCCGTTACGATTCATCAGATAGAGATAGAGGCGTCGGGAGCCCTCGGCTTTCCATCCCCAGTCGCTAGGATGAGACGGCGAACCGGCAACTTGGCTGACGAGAACGGTATCGACACCCATGTCTCGCGCGATTTCCTTGGCCAGAGCACTGCGATCGGCATCATCAGCTTGTGCCGATCGCGGATCGGTTTCGGTGATTCCGGGCTCGACGGTCACCGGTGACTCGACGCGCAACGTAGTTTCCTGCTGTAACACGGTTGCAAGCCGCGCACTCATCTCCGGGTCGCCCTCAACCGGAAGAACCGCGATGCTGGTCACCTTTGGATTGCGCATCGCATTGTTCGATCGATCCCGTGGGGCCACCCACGATTGCTCAAACGGCCAAAACGTAATATGACTACTCTTCATCGTATTCACTGCCATTGCTGCCACCCAGGCCCCTGCGGCACACCCTTGCAGGAGGAAAGCCCCCGTCACAACCAAGCTCAGGGTCATGACACACATCCAGCCTTGACGGTTCCCATCTCGGGCCGGCGTCAAATCGAAGATGTGTGTCAATGCGGTGAATGGCATAAAGCGAGTATGTAAGCAAAAGAAGTGCCGTGCGAAATCAGCCTCGCATCGTATCCGTAACTTATCGAGTTATTTATTGTTACCCACAAGCCCGTGACAAATGGTTCCACCAGCTCCGCTGAATAAGTGACTTCTTTTGGAACACCGCGAACTGCTCTGCATGGCCACACCAGGTCTTCTCTCCACTCTCACGTTTCGGCAGAGAGGGAGATTGGTAGCGACTCAGCTAAAACGGAATGCGGACGCCCAGTTGGAACTCATTTGGGGAGACGCTTTGCCCGAACTGACTTCGAAGCCCGAAATCACTCTGCGTGGGAGGGACCCCAGCCAAGGAACGATTGAACTCTGAGCCGTAGCCTCCAGAGAAACCTGCCCCGATATACGGCAACAACGTTCTCCCTCCAATTGCGTAGCGACCGCTGATTGAAGGAATGTCTCGAACGTCTGCGGAGGCAGCTTCGGTTGAAGGCGCCACAAGTGGAGGTTGGCTTGGGGCGGTGCTTTTCGGCGTACTCGAAGAAGGTTGGTTATTCGGCTCCGCAAAGACAGGAGAATCGGCCATGACACCCTCCGATGCGGCAAAGCCTTGGATGGAGGCAGCAAGGGCCGCAACCAATACTATCACTATGCCCGCACTGAACTGTTTCATATTGCCAATCATACAAGTGAACCGGTACCTACACAAGCCCAGGTCTCGAGGCAATGTCACACAGGCACAAGACAGAGACAACCACGCAATGGCGTGCACATGACGAGTCGCTCCAACAAAGACATCCGACACCATTTTTTTGCGAGCACAAATCGTCGCCTCTCTCTTCCGACACAGTAACCGTCCGCCCAGCGTTCCGCTTCACATCGTCGCAAACCATTGTCGACGTGCGGCTGGATAGAAGCAGGGCTATCGAACGAAAGGCCATAGAGATCTTGAATGAACCTGTGTCGCATACAACCCTCCGTTTGTCCTCGTCTGATGAGTTGAGCGAAGGAGAGGAAGAACGGTACGCGGGGTGCTAGGGTCTATATTATTATCGAACGTCCTGGAAGAACGAGCGGGGCAGCACCGGCAGGTGGAATTCAACGTGGAGAATGATGAGGAGCACGCGCAGAAAGCTGCGCCAGACGCCCATTTTTAGAAACTTGCGGGCGTCGGTTGTCACCGACGGCGAGAGGAGAAGCGGCGTGGTCACGGCGATAAGACATTCGCAGAAGGCGACGTCTTCGAGTATGAGCCGATTGGGAAACCCACCGAGCTGTT
>JBDTSF010000323.1:0-6838 GCA_039931295.1 Nitrospirota bacterium
GGACCCGATATGAAATCAGGCCGAAATCACCCACTCGGCGAGGAGAAGAACCTAATTATAGAAGCCAGGCTGAACTAACGCTCAAAGCGAAATGGCGGGTTGAAGCGCTCCTCGAAAATCTGCTTGAGCGGAACGACAAACAGCTCATTGAGAAAAGTGCGCAGCTGAAGAAAAGAATTGAGTCTTTGAAGCGTTTTCTTCAAGAGCATTACAACATCGAGTCTAAATTGGAGGGAGCAGAAGAATACATCCGATCCGTAATGGAAGAGATTGGCAACCGTTTCGAATTCGAAGATTCGTATCGCCCTATCAAGCTTAGATTCTCGCTTGAAACATTTGACCTATGGCATGAGTCAGAGGAGCGAAAGGTGTTTCTTCGGTCGATGGGAAGTGGAGCAAACTGGCTCTATTGCCATTTGACTCTTTTCCTCGCACTTCACCGGTATTTCTGCACGCTCGGAGATTCGTGCAGCATTCCCTCAATACTCTTCTTAGATCAGCCGAGTCAGGTCTACTTCCCAAGTGTAATTGATCATGATGCTGTTTTCGATCCGGGCAAATTAGCACAACTAGAAGGGGAGTCTCGAACCAGGCCTGTTGATGAGGATGTGCGAGCTGTAACAAACCTGTACTCACAACTCGTCATCTTTTGTCAGGAAACATTGAAGGTGAGTGGTATTGAGCCCCAGGTTATAGTCACGGATCATGCCGATCATTTGGTGCTGGATGGAAATATACCATTTGAGTCCCTGGTCCAAGGCCGGAGGTGGCGTACCCATGGCTTTATTCAATTCAATGAGACAGAGTAATGTTGAACTTGGCGTAGGGATTGCGGCGCTTGAATTAAGGCGTTCTTCTCATCCTCAGATGCCACGTGTACTTGACGGGTGCCCACATCCATCCCCTTTTCCGTCAAGCTGCCTCCACGGACCCTTGAAATGGAATACCCCATGGGCTGAAAGAGGCACTACAAAGCCCCTCAAATCCCGTTGGGGACGCATACAAAATTTCCTAGATTAAGTATTCTCGGTAGCCGTGCGGTAGAAGAACGCAGTAACCTCTTGTCTTCTCAATCAATTGCTAGACACAGCAAACTAACAAGCCGCAGGTCGATTCGTTAAAATAGCGAGGAAGTTGGCGAGGCCGGTGGAGTTCACCATTTCACCTCCAGCTAGGTCTTGGAAGAAGTCCCACCCGGCCTGAATCATTGAACTTTCACAGGTGCGATCATAGTGCTTGACCAAACTGGGCCTTGGGGTGTTACATATACATCTGTTTCAGTTGTGGAGAAGGAGGCGAGGATTATGGCATTGCTGATTACCGACGAATGTATCAACTGTGGAGCCTGTCTGCCGGAATGTCCGAACGAGGCGATTTTTGAGACTCGCGGCGACGCGGAGACGAAGGGAAATCATGTGGGCGACGGCCAAGGAGTCGGCGATAGTATCTATGTGATTGCGCACGACCGCTGTACCGAGTGTGTCGGACACTTCGACGAGCCACAGTGTGCCGCCGTCTGCCCGGTCGATAATTGTTGCATTTCTGACCCACTATATCCGGAAACGACGGAAGTCCTGCTCGCGAGGGCGAATGCGCTCAATCCGGATAAGGCAATCGATCCGGCAAAAGTTTGGATCGGCGTACGGAACTGATCGTTTCCACTTCGAGGTTCCGTGCCACGTGTAGGCTTCCGAGAACGCCGCCGTACAGTGTTCTCTGATGAAACACGAAGAGAAGAACGTACACCGATGTGTGCCTTGGCATGACCGAAACGATTAGTCATGGCTGATAAAATTCCAAAAGTCATTTCTAATGCCACGGTCATTAAGGTTTTAGCTAAAGTCTTTGCGTTCCAAGCCATCGAGATCAACCTATTGCGTTCGCATGCTGGAATATCCGATGCCAATTGGAAAACCCTTAAGACCGAAGCCTTTAAGAAAGCCTACGCGAAGCAACGCTCTTTTTATGAAGATCGCTTGACGGGTGCGTTCGCGTTAGAGCGCATTTCCCAGTCTGAACGCGAGACAAGACTTCTTGAACTCTGGCTAAAACAGAGTGAGGATTCCCCCAAAGACGAACCGTGAACCAGTGCTCTCAGCATGAGAACATGCCCTTTCCTGCGAGTGACGCCAGCCGCTGGAAACAGCTTCTGACGCAGGGATTCATATCCATCGATCCTCTCTTCTGCTAACAGGCTGCTACCAGGACAGGACAAATCAGCCCCATCTATCTCCACTCGGGCAGTATCCTGAATCGTGGTTTCTTATCGGGTTAGGTTGTCTGTGGTCGGATCACCAGAAATTCGTAAACCGCAGATCGGTGCATGAGCCTCCCGATCACTTCAAGGCAATGCGCCTTGCAGAACTTGACTCTCTATGCTTGTGCTAAATTTGTGCTAAACGTTGTTCGAATCCATGAGAACCTCTGCAATCAATAGAGCTGCTGGAATCTTCTTAAGCCTCTGTATTTAAATAAGAAACAGGGAAACCATTTGAAACACCGAGCCTTTTTAAAATCGTCTTAGTCACATTCCTAAACCGTTTATCGTACGCTCAATCCGGATCGCCGGCCCCATATATCTCGCGCACTTCAACACCGCTTCCCTGCCAAGCGAACAGAGTGTTGTGCCCCGCTTAATTTGTGGACAGGTAGTGTAGGCAGGTGGATGCAGGAAACCCGCTGAATTTATTCAAAAGCCATTCGAGCGGAAAAGAGACGAATCCCTCTCAACGGAGTAACGAGCGAGTGGACCCGGATGTCCTTTGAGAAAGGGACAATCAAAAATGGCCGGCTTCTTCGCAAAATGAATCGCTCCCAATCTTCAATAAACTGTCTGAAATTTAAGCGGGGCAGTACACCAGTATCCTTGCGCCATCCAGATTCGTATGTATATTTTCTTGTATATCTTGACTGCCGGACGCATTGCAACCAAAGTGATGCTGCAAGGTGTGAAGATCGCTGACCGTCCCATCTCCTGCGCTTCCTGCTCGTTCGGAGCGTGATTCATTCTCAAGTCTCCGGATTTCTGGGGTTCTGTTCTAGGTCGGGATCATGTTGGTCCAGATCCATTCGTTCGCAGGACGCATTCCTCGGGTTGCGTGATGGGAAGGCTGTTGCTTATCCGACAGATTTTCGGCGTGATGATCGGAGGTCAAGGTGAAGGTGCGGTATCGAGACGTTACACAGGAGGACATGCGATGCATGCGGATCAACTCAAGGAGCAATGGATGCAGTTCAAAGGTGAACTGAAACAGCAATGGGATAAGTTTACCGATGAGGACTTGCAGCGGATTGAAGGGAGCTATGAGGAATTTGTCGGCAAAGTCCAAGAACGATATGCCGATAACAATGTCGCGCTGATGAGGTGGGCGGACGCGTGGCATGCGATGCCGACGATGAAACCTGTGGGGGAGGGGGAATAGCTCCACGGAAAAAACACACGCAACTCACGAACCTCGATTGCCGATGCACCTGTACCTCTCGCGTAAGGAGACCATGATGAACACACGCTATATCTTAAGATTCTGCACGGTTCTGGTCCTCAGTGAGGCCCTCCTCGCCGGATCAGCTCACGCGCTCGGCACAGCTGATGGGAAAACGCCGATCACGGACACATGGCTGACGGCGAAGACGAAGATTGCGTTATTTGCCAATGCCCGGATCAAAGGGAGTGAGATCAGCGTCGAGGCGTCACGGGGTGCGGTGATCATTCGTGGCAAGGTAGATTCTGACAAAGCCAGGCAGACAGCGGAAGGGATTGCTAAAGAGATCCCCGGGGTTACGAGTGTGAAGAATAATCTTCAAGTCATTGCCCCGTCTAGACGCGAGGTAATCGATGACAAGGATGAGGCGATCACGACACGAGTTGCCGAGCAGATCAGGAAGGACTCACAATTGAAGCAAACCGGTATTCTCGTTCAGACCTTTGCGGGTGTGGTCTCTCTGAGTGGTGAGATTTCAGACATCGTCACTAGTGCCCACGCGTCTTGGGCGGCATGGCAGGTCCCGGGCGTGAAGTTGGTGAAGAACGAACTCAGGGTCAAAGAGAAGGCCTAAGCTCTGAGGCACATGTCTCATGAGCGCGATGTCCGTGGAGCTTCGACCGCAATCGTGTCGTCGGATAGGAAGGTTCCACCAGAATAAGCATCGTTGTCTCCACCATGTTCGTGCTTTCGCTGGGTCCGCCCTCTACCTCTACTCGGGCGGAAGGTTCGTTCCCTTATCATTCTTGAACCCAACATCCTTATGCACGATCCCTTCATGCGGCTGCTGCATCATTCAATTCGCCGTTTCGAGACAATACCATCATTTTTTTGTTGTGCTCGGCACAAAAGACACGTCCGTCACCTTCATTTCATGATCGACCAGAAGTACGACCGCATCGCCTTTCGATAACTTGGCCAACCTTTCCTGAATGAGCGGGCGCACCTCATAGGTATGCTCTTTCCCGTCTTCGGTCTTCACGCTGATGGTGCTGTCATGTAAGACTTTATCGACCAGACCAACGATTTGGCTGAGGTTACCCTTGGGCGGAGATTTCTGTTGCCCGAGATCCGCAGCACGATGGACCGATTCGATGCCCATTGTCACATCAACAATGTTGCCTAACTCATCGAGGAGGAATGTGGCGTCCGCTCCAACGGGAATGGAGGCCACCTTGCTTCGTGCCACAGGCCCTACCAAGTGAGACTCTTCCTTACCGTTCTTGGTGCGAATGACCGCCTTATCGTGACCGGTCTCCATCGGTCCGGCGAGTTGACCCCGAATCACCAAATGATGACCGGATTCACCCTCTTTATGCACATCGACCAGCAAATTCTGGTCGTTGACAGTAATCTCGACGACATCCCCTTTCTTGAGTTCCTGCAAGCCTTTGTCCTTCCGAATGTTCATGGGGATGAAGCGAGGCTGTCCTTCACCGGTATTGATTTTGGCCTGGTCACTTCTGACTTCCTCTACCGTGCCAAGCAGCACGCGGTTCCCCGGCAGAAGAGCATGAACGCCTTTTTCGTCAGCTGCAGCATCGTTACACGCTATGATCCCGATAAGGCTCAGGATGAGGGCACACATAGACGATCTTGAATGTCGTGTCATAAAGACCCTTTCAACTTCCCATCGTATGGGGTTTAAAAACAGATAAAGAGCGGCCATGATCTACTTGGGGGTTGCAGAGGAGCCGCTCTGTCGCAGGGCGCAACATGGTGGAACCTGGAATCCGTTACCAGAGCGCGATCAACCCCCCAACAAATGCACCTAGCCTAGAATGCTCAGGGGCCCATTATCGCGCCCCACAAGAAAGGCCGGACCGGGAATTTGCCCGGCCATCTCTCTAAGCTACTCCTTGCGTTCCTTTCTGGCCCACATAGATAGTAGAAGTCCTACTCTAATCGATGCATCGGAGAGTGTAACCTAGGACTTTCCCTTGTAGGCTTAAAGAAGCTGAGTCTTTTCTGCCAGATCCCTTTTCGCATCCCCCCACTTTCCCCAAACCCGTGACAGTGGGTGCGTCTTGTGTCGACAACACTGAAGCCATATGGGATTAACACCGGTGGGGATGTTTGAAGATGGCCAGAGCCCCATGGCATCAATGACATGCCGGGAATGTCTGGGACAACGGGCCTTTCCAAGGTGGTCCGTGGCGGCTCCTGGGGGAGCGGTCCAGAAAGTCTGGGCTCTGCAGAACGGAGACCCATGTGGCATCGTTCTAGGGCTACGGTACAGGGTTCCGGTGTGCGAAGACTCCATAGCTTCTATGTTCAGATGGACCTGGGAGGGGAATTGGGATTAGGCGCGAACATGAATATTGGACTGACCCCCTAGATTGAGACACGGCGAATTGGCACACTTGGCACTAGAAGGGGGTGGCAGGTGGCGAAGAAACGCGTGGGAAAATTTCCAAAGGCCTTTCGGCAGATGGCCGTCGATCGGCTGACGCAGTGCGACAACATCGTAGCACTGGCGAAGGAGCTCGGCATCAGTCGGCGGCTGTTGTATACGTGGCGCGAGAAGCTTGAGCCGCGGGAGAGCAACGGACCGCCGGTGAATTCACGCGAGGCCACCCTCCGGAAAGAGGTCAGCCAACCCAAGCGGGTGTTGGCCGAGAAGGTCCTGGAAGTCGATTTTTTCAAAGGGGCCTTGCACACCATCGAGGCGCGACGCCAGCGGAGCGGACAAGCTGGCGCGCAGGCATCTTCGCCCACATCCGGGACGTGATGTCGAGGCAAGGCCACTTGAGTATCGAACGGATGTGCCATCTGGCGCAGGTGAGCCGGGTGGGATTCTACCGTTCATTGCACGCACACCCGCCCATGAAAGAAGAGATGGCTGTGCGGACGGCCATTCAGGTGATCGCCGTCGAACACCGGCGTCGGTATGGCTACCGGCGCATCACGAGAGAACTCCGTCGGCGCGGGATGCTGGTCAACCACAAACGGGTGGTGCGGCTCATGCGGGAAGACAACCTTCTGGCGGTCCAACCACGGGCTTTCGTGATCCCGACCCATGCGCAGCATGACTGGAGGTGTATCTGAATCTCGCCAGTCGCCTGACGTTGAGCGGGATCAATCAGCTCTGGGTGGCGGACAGCACCTACATCCGGCTGAAGGGCGAGTTCGTTTACCTCGCGGTGATGCTCGATGCGTATTCACGCAAGGTCGTGGGCTGGGCGCTGGATCGCACGCTGGCCGCGCGATTGCCGATCGCGGCGCTGGCGCACGCTCTCGCGGAGCGGTATCCGCCGCCTGGGTTGGTCCATCATTCCGATCGTGGCGTACTGGGCGGATTCAAGTGGTCGTCGCAACATCTTGACGAAGGAGGTTGCGATGAACATTCGAAAGCG
>JBDTSF010000324.1:0-2341 GCA_039931295.1 Nitrospirota bacterium
CCTCGCCTCTTCGCTCGCTGCGGCCTTGCTGGACGGCCTTTTTGAGCATCCTGCGAGCTCTTTACCTATTGTTTCAGAGCTGTGGGTCAGTGAAGTTCCGGTGTGCCAACAGAGTTTTCTGAAAGCCTTCTAGGAGTCTGTCCGACCTTGTCGCAATCGATTACGAATATCTCGCTCGTAGCGGCTTTTTCGGCCGGACTGCTGTCGTTCGTCTCGCCCTGCGTGCTCCCGCTGGTCCCTTCCTACATTTCATATGTCACAGGGCTGTCCATCGAACAACTCACCGATTCAACGGTGCGCTCGAAGCTGAAGAAAACCATTGTCGTCAACGCGTTGTTGTTCATCGGAGGGTTTTCCGCGGTATTTATCTCGTTTGGCGCGTCGGCCAGCTTCATTGGTCAGGCGCTGGTGACCTATCAAGATGTCGTTCGACGAATCGGCGGGATCGTGATCGTCATCTTCGGTCTATATTTGTTGGGGATATTAAATATCAGTTTTCTGAAAATGGAGCATCGGTTTCAATTCAGAAGTCGGCCGGCCGGGTACGTGGGATCGTTCTTGATCGGGGTGGCGTTTGCCGCCGGATGGACACCCTGCGTCGGGCCTGTGCTGGGGACCATTTTGCTCTATGCCAGTACTACCGAGTCGATGCTGAACGGGGTGCTGTTACTGACGAGCTATTCGTTGGGGCTGGGTGTGCCGTTGTTTCTCACGGCCCTGGGGGTTGATCGGTTCCTTGCGTATTTCAAACAGGCGCGCCTGTATTTGTGGGGCGTGTCAACTGTGAGCGGAGTGATGCTCATCGTCGTGGGCGTCATGATCTACGCCAACAGCCTCACGATGATTACCGGTTTTCTGGAACGTGCCGGTATTGGCTGGTACCTTGGGCAGTGACTAAAGGTTCGACGGCAGTGCTGAGCGCTACGTTCTGATCGCTCAGTCACCGAAGCTCCACTTGCAGGACCGATTGGCGGAAATCTCAATCCAAGTCTCAGCGCTCAGGATTCAACGCGAAGACCGTTTCTCTCGATGCCCACGCTGCCAGATATGAAAGTATACGACGCGCTTGTGGTCGGCATGGGGCCGGCCGGCGCCACGGCAGCCTATCAATTGAGTCGAGCCGGCCTATCTGTGCTCGGGCTCGACAAAGCTACGCATCCTCGTTACAAAGTCTGCGGCGGCGGGTTGTCGGTCCGGATCGAGCAACTTCTTGATCCAGGGTTCAAGTCCGTCGTCGAAGACACCATCTTTGGATTTCAGTTTTTGTATCGGGGTGAGGAATCCGTCACGATCGAATCGCCCAGTCCAATCGCCTATATGGTCATGCGCGACCGGTTCGATCATCACCTGGTTGAACAGGCCCGACGCGTCGGTACGGAAATTCACGAAGGGGAGCACCCGCAGTCGCTTCGTCATGTGCCGGAGGGTGTCGAGGTGACAACCGACCGCGGGTGCTATCATGCAAAGGTCTTGATCGGCGCCGACGGCGCGAACAGCCAGGTCGCGCGGCAACTCTTCCCTGACCGGCGGCAACGCTGCATCCCGACGTTAGAGAGCGAGATCGAGTTTGGACCGGGGCCGCAGTATCCGGCCATGGGCAAAGCCGTGATCGATATCGGCGTCTGCTCGAAGGGATATGCCTGGATCTTTCCCAAGCAGGGGCGGTTGTCGGTCGGTGTGGGGGAGTTTCAGAGCAAACCGGCGAGCCTCAAAAAAACCTTCGATCGATTCGTGTGGGGAGAAAAAGGCTTAGCGGGTTTGGATGTGCCCAAGCCGATGGGCCATCCATTACCCCTGTTTAGCAGGACCGAACTAAGTTCAGAGCCGGGACCGGACGACCTTGTGAATGGCCAAGCCATGTTGGTAGGCGATGCCGGGCACCTTGTCGATCCATTGTTTGGCGAGGGGATCTACTACGCCGTTCGTTCCGGCAAGATGGCCGCGATGGCTGTCCTCAATCAGCGGCACGATCGGACCAAGAGTTTATGGGCCTATGAGTTGGCAGTCAGAGAGCAATTGTATGCTGAGTTTCGAATTGCTTCGCGTCTCGCCGACATCGTCTATACGTTCCCGCGCCTCTGTCACCGGTTGTTGAGTCCCTACCGAGAGGTCGTTCAGCTCTACTGCGAAGTGCTACAGGGGAAAGAAACGTATCAGTCCTTCATCCCGCGGGCCAAGAGAATTCTGAAGTCCTCCACCAGTGAGCTCCTGCTCGAAGCCCTGCGGCTGCGTTGAGTCCACCAATAACTTTCAGTGATCAGCTTTCAGCCTGAAGAGATAATACAGATGTTGTTTCGACGCGAGTGCTTGCTGGCAGCTGAATGCTGACAGCTTCGATGCT
>JBDTSF010000325.1:0-2206 GCA_039931295.1 Nitrospirota bacterium
GCCTCACTGTCTAGAAGCCGGTAGGGTCACACCAGTATACACTGTGAGCATTCGCTTGAAACATTCCTGTAATTTCGGTATGCTGCATCACACCGGTTTTATACTTCCACTGGGTGGCCCAACGATACTGAGAGATCCCCCGGTATGTAGAGTAAGGAGAGGTAATGCTCGCAACCGCATCTGACGCCACACCGACCACGTCTCCCTTTTCTCCGTTCAACTTCGCTTTATTCTGCGCCATCGTGGTTGCCTCGGTTATCGGTATTCCAGTCTATGGCTATTACTACGGATTCAGTCTCTTCGACTGGTCCCTGTTTCTGGCGATGTACATTGTCACAGGCATGGGGATCACGGTCGGTTATCATCGGCTGGTGTCGCACCAGAGCTTCGAATGCCCAAACTGGGTCAAGGCCTGTATCCTCGTCGCCGGCGGTTGGGCGCTGCAAAATTCTGCCCTCAAGTGGGGCAGTGACCACATTCGCCATCATGCCAAAACAGATGAAGAAGAAGACCCCTACAACGCGAGCAAGGGATTCTGGTACAGCCACTGTGGCTGGCTCTTTTACAACAGCATTCATCGCAAAGATAAATACGAGGTCCGTCTGCGCCGCGACCCTGTCGTCATGTGGCAACATCGCTTTTACTGGCCGATCGTGGTCACGGGGCTCTTGCTCCCGTTTGGCCTAGGCATCTGGCACGGTGGCTGGCAGGGCGGTATCAGCGGCTTCCTCTTGGGGGGTCTCTTCCGAATGTTCATGGTGCTGAATTCCACCTTCACGATTAACTCACTCTGCCACATGGTAGGGGCACAGCCGTACAGTAAGAAAGATAGCAGCCACGATAGTTGGTTAGTCTCCTTCGTCAGCTTTGGTGAGGGGTATCACAATTTCCATCATACGTATGCGCGTGATTATCGTAACGGACCACAGTGGTACAACTTCGACCCGTCGAAATGGATCATTTATACGCTCTCGCTCATCGGGCTCACGAGCAATCTTCGCCGCAACGACCCCACCGTCGGGTAATCGCTTCACAACCTACCTCTCCCGATAGACGATTGTATCCTCCTGCTGTGCATTCCCCCATTGCGCGCTCGCCCGTCGCACAATAGCCCCATTTTCTTTCTCCCTGCCCTTCGCTTATGATGGAGCGCTGGCCTGAAAACCGGTTTTATTTCGATTGAGCGTAAAGAGGAGGAACGTGTTATGGCTGATGAACTACAGTCTGGTCACGGGAAGGACAACCTCATTCCAGGAGTGAAATATGTCATCGCCGTCAGCAGCGGGAAAGGTGGGGTTGGAAAATCTACGGTCTCCGTCAACCTTGCCGTGGCTATGGCTTTGACCGGCGCCAAGGTCGGGCTGCTCGATGCGGATATCTATGGCCCCAACATTCCCATGATGATGGGTGTGACCAAGCCCCCGGAACAGAAAGACGGTAAGATCGCTCCAGCCGAAAGTCACGGCGTTAAACTGATCTCCATGGGCTTCTTCGTGCCGGAAGATACGGCTGTAGTCTGGAGAGGTCCTATGGTCCATACCGCTATTCAACAACTCTTCCGCGATGTGTTGTGGGGTGAGCTGGATTATTTACTCATTGATCTGCCACCCGGCACTGGAGACGCGCAGCTGACCCTGACCCAATTGGTTCCACTCACCGGCGCCGTCACCGTCACGACGCCACAAGAAGTCGCCTTGCACGATGTTCGTAAAGGCATGATGATGTTCAAAAAGGTCAATGTGCCGCTGCTCGGCATTGTCGAGAATATGAGTTATTTTCTCTGCGGACACTGCGGCGAACGAACCGAAATATTTTCGCATGGAGGAGGGGAACGGGCTGCAGCCACACTGGGGGTTCCATTTCTCGGTCGTGTGCCCATCGATCCGGCAATTCGCGATGGCGGCGACTCAGGGACTCCGATTGTGATGGCTGATCCTGCATCTCCTCAATCGGCGGCGTTCCGGGACATTGCACAGAGAATCATGACTAGCGTCACCGGCGCGGTAACAGGAGTTCCGCCGATCGAAAGCCTGCTGAGCAAGATTAAAAACCCGTTTGCGAAAGCATAACCGAGAACAAAAGGACCAAATAGGCAGTGAGAGCGATTACGCGGGTGACCGGCACACTCGATGTCACGCCGAGCCACAGCATTGTTGAAGAGGTGAACGGCAAAACCTCGCGGGATTGGTCGTAACCTGCCCTGGCA
>JBDTSF010000326.1:0-6042 GCA_039931295.1 Nitrospirota bacterium
GAGAAATTCATCGCGGTTCTCTGCATCACGCACAGCACTCGTCGCGACGACCGCCACTGCATCGACCTGGGCAGTATCGATCAGTTCACGCCACTCCTTGAGGCACTGCAACACCCGATCTATCGGCGCAATGCTGAGCAGCTTGGTCTGATCGACGCCTTCTCCCAGCCGCAGAATACGACGATCAGATCGTACTTCTCTCAGTTTCCCGCCCGGCAGCAGATCGGCGATCAGTAACCGGCAGGTGAGCGTGCCGATATCCACGCCGGCAAGACGCTTCGTGCGCGAAGAGTCAGTCATCGCTCGCTCCGAATCTCTGTGATCTCCGACTCAAGTTTCTCGCGTGCGTCTTTGAGGTCTTGGATCTCTTTGACGAGTCGACCAATTTCGGCGTCGTATAGAACTCTTTCTGTCGGTTCGCCTGCTTCGCGAAGGTGAACCGCTCGTTCACCAACATCCCGATAGAGTTCCTCCAATTGCTGGTCGAACCTACGGATATCGAGCCGGATTCTTAGCAGCTCCGTTTCTTCTAGTGCACGAATCGCCGCCTGCGCTGTACCATGACGCAATGTCGCCAATCCTGCCTTTACGTCATGTTTAAGTCGCTGGAATATGCCCATTCCTCTCCTAACCTCTTAACCGCTAATCTCGCGCTTTTCTCCGTCCCATTAGCTCACCGACCCGAGATCCAACTTCGACTCCCACCGCCGCAACATGGCTTCTCGCAGAACGCGGTGCACCGGCGCCTTCAACTGTGGGTCCTGTTTCAGCAGGGCAAATGCCTCCTGTCGCGCCTGCTGGAGTATATCGGCATCCCGTACTAGGTTCGCCACACGAAACTCCGGCATACCCCACTGCCGAAATCCGAAAAACTCGCCTGGTCCCCGAATACGGAGATCTTCCTCGGCGATCACAAACCCATCGGTCGATCGCACGAGCGCCTCTAGCCGTTCACGGGCCGCCGATGGCGGTTCACCGGCCGCTTTGGGCTTCGTGGATCGAAACAACACCCCACCCGATGCCATCAGTAGACAATAGGACTGGTAGCCGCTTCGCCCGACGCGGCCGCGCAATTGGTGCAACTGTGCCAGCCCGAACCGCTCGGCATGCTCGATCATCATGACCGTAGCATTAGGGACATCGACCCCGACTTCCACCACCGTCGTCGAGACCAGAACCTGTATTGCTCCCTTCTTATACGATGCCATGACCTGTTCTTTCTCTTCCGACTTCATCCGGCCATGCAGAAGCCCGACGCGAAACTCGGCCAACTCCCCAGCTTGCAATTGTTCAGCGCCTTGTATGGCTGCTTGCAAATCCGTCTTCTCCGATTCTTCAACCAGTGGATACACGATATAGGCCTGGCGACCGCTCCGTAGTTCGTCGCGAAGAATCTGATAGGCCCGCCCCCGCTGGCCATCGTTGAGAAGAAACGTCCGCACAGACTTTCGGCCCGGCGGCATCTGGTCGATCACCGAGACGTCCAGATCTCCATACACCGTCATGGCCAGCGTGCGTGGAATCGGTGTTGCGGTCAACACCAGCACATCGGGCTTATACCCCTTCTCGATGAGTGTCTTCCGTTGGAGGACGCCGAATCGATGCTGCTCATCCACCACGGCGAGTCCAAGTTTCGCAAACATGACGCCTTGCTGGATAATCGCATGGGTCCCGATCACGACCTGTGCAATTCCAGACACTACCTGCCCACGAACGGCTTTACGTGCCGCCGCACGTCCACCACCACTCATAAGCACCACGGAAAGTCCTATTGGTTCCAGCAGATTCTTCATTGTCCGATAATGCTGCTCAGCGAGAATCTCCGTCGGCGCCATGAGGGCGGCCTGGTAACCCGATCCACAGGCCAGGACTATCGCCTGCACCGCCACAATGGTTTTGCCTGACCCGACATCGCCCTGCACCAAACGATTCATCGGTTTGCTTGAGGTCATGTCCGACAGAATTTCACGGATCACCCGCTCTTGGGCTTCGGTCAACTGAAAGGGCAGTGCCCGCTCCAGCTTGCCGAGGAGAGGTGTCTTCGGATTAAACGACACCTGCTTGACCTCTTCCTTCATCACTCGCTGCCGCGAAGCCAAGGCAAGTTGGAGCACAAACAGTTCTTCGAACGCTAAACGCCGATGCGCCGGCGTGAGACCTCGCTCGAGCTGTCCCCCATCCGTCCCAGGTTGAGGAAAATGTACGTCCTGAATGGCTTGTTGAATGGGTAGCAATCGGTAGCGGGCACGAAGCTGAACCGGCAACACCTCCTGCGCCTCGGCGGCATGCACGTCCAGTAAGCCTTTCATCAACGCGCGCATCTGCCGGGAGGTCCACCCCTTGGTTTCGTGGTACACCGGAACGATACGCCCCACGTGCAGCGGCGCTTCAGCTTCCACTCCCACCACTTCGTACTGCGCCACCTCCATCTTCGTATTCACCCACCCCTGTGTGCCGGCCACCATCCGTCCGGTCAGCATGACGCTCGTCCCGACAGTGAACAGCTGTTCCAGAAACGGCTGATTAAAGAACACCGACTGAAGACGCCCGGTTGAATCCTCCACCACAATGTCGAGAATCGTGAGATGACGACTGCGGGCGCGCTTCGCCTCGCTTCGGACGATTGTGCCACAGATTGAAGCCTGCATACCCGGCGTGAGTTGCCCTATCGGAGTCATGACCGAGCGATCTTCATAGCGCCATGGCAGCGTCCACAGAGCATCCTCAACCGTCTCGATTCCAAACCGTTGCAACAGCGATGTGCGCTTCGGTCCGACTCCTTTTGCGAAACGGATGGGCTGTTCCCACCATGCCCGATATGGGATTTTGTCCACGCTAGGATCACGCACGACGATAGGCTCCGACTCCTGCTGAGTCTGGGCCGGATCGTGAACGGCTTTGCGTAAGACTCCAAGAATGACCATCGCTTCCTGCAATCGACGACGCTGGCTCTCTACCGGGAGTCGCTGCTGGTCTTCAAGAAACAGCTCACGTAACTGGAACAACGCCGCTTCAATCGCCCGTGGATAGACGCGGTGAGACAGCGCCTGCATGACCTGAGAAGAGACAAAATGATTCAGATTCTTCACAGTCGGCAGATGCGCAAAGGCATTACGTGTCGCGAATTCGATTGGACGCGCGACACGGTCCAGCCATTGCTGAAACTGTTCAGGGGGGTTGGGCTCGGAAGAGCGCCGTATCACAGTGGCGGATCGTATCATAGCCTCTCCTCCTCCTCAACGAGCTGAACGGGTAAAAATCGGGCATCGCTATAGGCAGTTACGGCTGAAGCCGTCATGCGACTAACGTGTTCATTTTCTGACAATCCTTTGTCACGCTTGCTTAGGGTGATACATTGAGTATGATTCACATGGGGCAGGCATGTATCGTCGCAATATCTTTCATATTCTGTATCCTGTCGCCTGTCTCATCGGACTGTTCATCGTCTATCAAGCCTGGTTCAAGCCGACCTACTTGCCGACATCGCCATCAGATCAGCCCAATACTGTTGTAGAAGACTCTCAGAGCGAGCCGCCCAAACCGCTTCATGAAGGCCCACTGGAACCAGACCTGAAACACACTCGCCTCATCGACCCCAGCGTCATCCCAAAGACGACGCATCATGAACTATTGGAGACGATTCGCGACGAGATCGAAAAAGGACACATCGATACCGCAGAAACGAAACTGGTCGATTTACCGGGCGTCATCACAAGCAACGATACCACGCGTCCCTACGTTTCCATCCTCTGGAACAATCTGGGCATTCAACAGGAAAAACATGGAGGAACTGCCGTCTCGATTAAAGCCTTCAAGAACGCTGCGTCACTCGATGCCAAAAATCCGGTCGTCCAACTGAACCTCGCTCATGCCTACTGGGAATTGCGCGATCCGGCCATGACACAGGATTTTCTTGAACGGTTGACCGTTCTGGCTCCGGACGAAGCCTTTCCCCATCTAGCACTGGCCAATCTCTTTCAAGAACGGGATCAGCTAGGAGAAGCGGCCCGCCATCTCGATCACGCTATCGCTCGCGCAGGCAAAGATCTAGCCGTGCAATCGTATCTACAGACCGTTACGGCCAAAGTCCGAGGAACAGAGAAAAGCGAAACGCGCCTTACCAGCCGAGGCGGTACGCACTTTACCGTGAAGTTCGATGGGGACGCCGATCAAACTACCTGGATCGCTGTGCTGGAGATCCTTGAAGAGGCCTATCGAGAGATCGGACAAAAGTTTGGGCACTTTCCATCAAAAACCATTGTCGTGCTTCTGCACGCCAAATCTCTGTTTCAGAGTGCGACAGGCAGTCCCGTGTGGGCCGATGGACTCTTCGATCCCGTGCTCGGACGAATCCATGTCCCTGCACAGGACGCCTTGGCAGACCGTGCCTGGTTTAAACGCGTGCTGAGACACGAGTTCGTACACGCCCTCCTACACGACCAACTCGGCTCCGCCGGCAGCGCCATCCCAACCTGGCTCAATGAAGGCCTGGCAATGGAATTATCCGGGGATCGTTGGTCGGATCTCGATCAGATTATGACGCAGGAGTTTACGCTAATTCCTCTGCCTGCCTTGGAAGGAGAATGGGGAGGATTGTCCGGCGATGCCGCAACCGTGGCGTATCTAGAAGCGAACTCGGCCGTGCACTATCTGATCGACCGTTTTGGCATGTCTCGAGTGCGAGAGCTTCTCACACATCTCAAGGCAAGACAGACACTCTCTGCAGCAATGGAATCGCAGCTCTCGCTGTCGTACGAGCAATTCCAGTCCAGGTGGGTGGATCAGTTACAGCATCACGAAAAGAAAGGCTGACTTGCAGGAGGCTTCTATCGTCCATCAACAGATTAACATCTTCTTTCCTGATCAGATTGATTCTCTTTTCATCTCATCCTCTTCCTCGCCAACCCAAACCGGAAGAGTCTCAGCCGTAGCATCGTGCCTGGCTGCCAGGCCTGTTTCCTCTACAGCAGGCTCGATCGTATCCTCCCACTTTACCTGCCGCCCCTGACTATCCATCATTCGAATACGAAACTCGATCTGTTGCGATGGAGTTGCCACTTCTTCTGTCTGGCCCACTACAGCTCTATTTACATGTTCTGTACGCGCAAAGACTCCGGCTGAGAAATGATCGGTCCATGCAAGCTGTCCGGTTGTCGAGTCAACAGCTCGAAGAAAAAACTGAGGTTGACCGTCAACGGTCTCTTGGTTGCGGATACGGGTTACCGTAGCTTGTGGCGCAACAAGATGGACTACAACTTGGTAAGGAGAACCGGCTTCATGGTTTCCCGCCGTGAGATTCAAGAGACCTTCCCAGAGAAAATTACCGGTGGCTGCGTCATAGGCACGAAGCGTAAACGATGAAAGTCCATCACCTCCCGGACCAACTCCGCCTGCAAAAATCCGTTCGCGAGGCGCACTGTCCATTGATACTGCATCTTCTCTCACATCCAGATCAAACGTTTCATCAGTGAGGATTTCGCCACTCTCGGCATCGTACGTTTTTACTCTAAGCTTCGACGTCTCGGTATTTTCATATCCAATACCAGCTGCCACAACCGCCCGAGGTTTCACCTGCACCCGGGACGACAGATCTGCAGTCCACGCTGTTAATGGAAGACTGAGACCTATTACAGTACCCACAATCAACGTGCGACAGAACACCTTCTTTGCTCGCTCGTCAATTTGCTGCTCATCAGTATGTACGGTGACAAACTTGCGCGAAATCGGCTCAAACCACATACACAATTGAGCTACAGTCTTAGGCAATCGTTGGCTGATCGTCATATGCAGTTCTCCTTTGCTTATACCGGAGTTTCGCACTGACGCTTCTAGGCGTAAATCCTTCACTATGGGGAGAAATCCCCTCGAAAGAGGGGGATATTAGCCGACTGGATAGTCAGGGGAAACATGGAGGCAAGATGGATGGAGCTGGGTTTTCCCGTGCACCACTACTTGAGCAATACTTCTCGATTCGAGATACAGGGATTCTCGGATATCCTCACAAGCGGAACTGGCTGAAGACAAAAAAGCGATACCGTATCA
>JBDTSF010000327.1:0-14568 GCA_039931295.1 Nitrospirota bacterium
GATCGAGCGCTACGGTGTATCCACCGTTTCTGTGCTTGCTGAGAGGATGCGCCGTGTGCTCGGAGAGAACGGACTGATCGCCCTGCCGACAGAAAGTTTCTACGGACTTGCTGTAGATCCATTCAACGAGCAGGCACTTGTAAAATTGTGGCAGGTCAAAGGCCGGTCGAAGGGAAAGCCGGTTCTTGTGCTGATTGGAGAAGGGGCTCAGTTGAACCCATTCGTTCGAAACATCCCACCTGCCGCCACCGTGCTGATGAATGCCTTCTGGCCCGGGCCGCTTACCATTGTCTTCCCTGCAGCGCTTGGACTTTCCGACGCGGTCACGGCGGGGACTCGCTCTGTCGGTATCCGTTTCAGTGCCTGGCAGCCGCTGTGTGAGCTCTTGCAGCGAGTCGGGCCTCTCACCGGCACCAGTGCGAACCGTGAAGGTATGCCGCCGCCTACGACCGCTATAGAAGTTCGGCACTATTTTGGCGACGCACTTGATCTGATCGTCGATGCTGGACCGACACCCGGTGGGCGACCGTCCACTGTGATTGACGTGCAGGGTCCGATTCGAATCATCCGCGATGGCGCGATCGATCGAGAGGACATCGTTGCACAGTTGGCTGCCCACGGTTTGTCTCTCGATCCTGATAGTGAGTGAAGTCGATCGTCTAGTTTACACTGAAAGGAGAATCCCGATGATTCGAACAGCGATGGTGCGTAACCTGGTTGCGGTAGCCGCCATAACGCTCGTCTCGGTGAGTGTATCCGGGTGCGATTACTGGCCTCCGGCGCTCCAAACGCAAATCGAACAACTCCAATCCGAGCTCCAGAGTGCGACGATGGAAAAAGCTCAATTACAGAGTCAGCTGACCTCCATGGCAAAAGTGAAAGACGATTTACAGACGCAAGTAAATGACCTCTCTAGAGCGAGTCAAGATAAATCGACCATGATCGCGAGCTTGCAGAACGGCTTGGCTGCAGCGCAGGAACGCTTAGCGAAGTCGGCGAAAGTCGCCGCGCCGAAGGTTGGCGCCGCCAAGCCGTCGATAAAGGTTGCGCCCAAAAAATTCACGCATAAGGCTCACCCAAAAGCCCCAGTGAAGAAGAAGGCTCCAGCGAAGATCATACGCAAGCACTGACCTCACCTTCGTGAACTACTTCGATGTGGAAGGCGCCGGCGCGGTCGTTGTTGCCTGTGTGGCCGTATTCGACTGGGTGCTTGCCGGTGGGGATGAAGGGGAAGGAGCTGGAGTAGAGGGAGCCGCGGGCGTCGATGGCTCAGAGGTACTTGGCGGCGAGTCTTTCTTTTCCCCGGTCTGAGCTGTTGGTGCGTCACTGCCTGAAGAGGGCTTCATTTTGTCAGAGTAGTCCGTCACGTACCACCCGCTGCCTTTGAACATGATGGCCGGTGATGAAATAAGGCGCTGTACGGACTTCCCGCATCGCGGGCAGGTTGTAAGAGGATCGTCCTTCATGCTTTGTTTGATTTCAAACCTGTCTGTGCAGCTCTCACACTGATATTCGTAGATGGGCACGGTTCAGTTCCTCCAGCCTCAAGGCGCTGAATCAATCAGCGCCATTCCTGAAATGTTACGGTTCAATTGCCACCTCACCCCCGATGTCCTTTCGTTCCTCCAGGCTAGATCAGTTGCTTAAATGCGGCATCGAGGCGATCCATTCCGCGAACGATTGTCTCCATACTGGTCGCATACGATAGTCGAATATGCTCGGTGCTTCCGAACGGCTCGCCGGGAACCACCGCAACCTTGAACTCATGCAAGAGATAGTTTGCAAGATCGGTTGGAGTATGGATTGTTCCATGTGGGCCCTGCTTTCCGAGCAACGCACGAACATTGGGAAATGCGTAAAACGCTCCGGTAGGCTTTCGGCAGTGAACGCCGGGCATTGCATTCAAACGCTCAATCATGACGCGCCGTCGCCGATCGAACTCTGCCACCATCCTTTCCGTGAAGACATCGCCGTCGCGGAATGCCACAACCGCAGCCTTTTGTGAAATAGAACAAGGGTTGGATGTACTCTGACTTTGAATATTCGCCATTGCGGTTAACAGGTCTTTGGGCCCTGCTGCATAGCCGATCCGCCAGCCAGTCATCGCGTATGCTTTGGAGACACCGTTGATGACAACCGTACGGGCTGCTACTTCCGGTCCTAGCGAGGCAATGCTCGTGTGCGTTGCCCCATCGTAGAGGATTTTTTCATAGATCTCGTCTGAAATCAGCAGGAGATCCCGACGTAGCGCCAGCTCAGCAAGGCGTTCGAGCGTCCTTCGGTCGTAGGTCGCTCCCGTCGGATTGCCTGGGCTATTGACGATAATCGCTTTGGTGCGTGCGGTAATGAGCTGTTCCAACGCATGGGCGTCGATGGCATAGCCATCTTCTTCCCTCGTCTGCAAGAACACCGGTGTTGCATCGTTCAGTAGTGCTTGATCGGCATAGGAGACCCAATAGGGAACGGGAATGATGATTTCATCACCTGCTTCAAGGAGCGCTTCGGCAAGGTTGTAGAGCGAATGTTTTGCGCCGCAGGAGACCAGAATCTGAGATTTCTCGTACCGCAGCCCATGCTCTCGTTGAAGTTTGTCGATAATCGCATGGCGGAGCTCATCGGTGCCTGACGAAGGGGTGTATTTGGTAAACCCTGCACGAATGGCGGCTTCTGCAGCGGCTTTAACCGGTTCCGGTGTATCAAAATCCGGTTCGCCGGACGAGAAATCTGCGACGTCGATTCCCTGTGCGGCCATCGCTTTTGCAGTTGCAGCCATCGCCAAGGTAGGGGAGGGGGCGATTCGCCCTGCTCGCGCAGCAAGCCTCATGATTTCAAACTCCTAATCCGTTCCTGCAATCGGTGCGCAATTTCTGGATGGAGAAATTCTGTGAGGGCTCCACCATGAGTGGCCACATCTTTAATGATGGTGGAGGAGAGATAGGAATATTCTTCGCTGGGCATCAGGAAGACGGTCTCAACCTGTTTGGCGATTTTTCGATTCATCAGGGCCATCTGAAACTCATGTTCGAAATCTGAGATGGCCCGCAAGCCGCGGATAATCGCATGGGCACCGAATCGCTGGACAAAGTCGACAAGTAAGCCGTCGAAGTGGGTCACCTCGACGTGCTCCAACTCCTTCATCACGATCCTGATCATTTCCAGTCGTTCAGTCAGGGTGAAGAGTGGATGTTTTGATGGATTGGGCGCAACAGCGACCACGACTTTATCAAACACGCGCAAGCTTCGCCTGATGATATCGGTGTGTCCGTGGGTAATGGGGTCAAAGGTGCCCGGATAGATGCCGATCTTCATGATGCGGTCGACGCTGAAGTGGAGACACTATAGAGATACAGTGCGGTGTCGCCATACTGGTATCGTCGAATAAGGGTGGCATGGTCGATCGATGCAGGCAATGCGGCGCGCGAGTCTTGCTCAATCATGACGGCCGCGTGCTCCGATAAGAGTCCCGGTTTCCAGGCATGGATCAGGATGTCTATCTCATCCAGCGCGGCATACGGTGGATCCGCAAAGAGTACATCGTAGGGGCCATCCCAGCGATCTTTTCGATCAAGGAAAGCGGAAGTCCGTCCCACATGTATCTGCGCATGGTTGACCAGTTGACAGGTCCGTAGATTCTTCTGTAACAGCTGAACAGCCGTGGGGTCCGACTCAACAAAGGTGACCGCTGCGGCTCCACGGCTCAACGCTTCGATCCCCACGGCTCCAGTACCGGCATACAAATCGAGAAAGCGTCCTCCAGATACTTGAGCCCCGAGAATTGAAAAAATGGCCTCGCGAACTTTATCAGATGTGGGACGCAGTGCAGTCCCTTGTGGCCCATTTAATCTGCGACCTCGGTGGGATCCGGCAATAACACGCATACGTTATGTGAGTGGTATCTCGTGAATTTGTAATCTAACACAGCGTTTTTGAAGGGGTCAAGATGCGTGTGGTGATTGGACCGGTCCACAGTAGATGGGGAGCAACGGAGATGGTTGTGAAGAAGGGATGGAGGTATTTTGACGATCTCAGAATCGAGGACTATAATGACGCCCCATGCCATGACACAAGATGCGAATGGCAGGCTTCCTCAGAATAGGGGCGTGGGCTATCTGTGCAATGGACAGGGTTGGCCGATATGGTGATAGAGCACAATTGTTCAGGGGGTCACCACCGCTTGAGATTTTCGAGCAGCCAGGCTCTTTTGCCGATTATTTGAGATGGTACGATCGATGATGGCGCCGCAATTGATGCATTTCCAGGCATAGAAAACTAAGAAGAAGTCGGAGAACCGCTCGAGCATCATGAGACCTTTGCACTTCGGACATTCCATCGATTCCTCCCAACGTGATGGTGTACTGCTACAGGCTTGCCAAAGCAAGTACTGCACCAAAATGTTGCTGTACGTAATTTCAACAGCTTAGATGATACGTATTTGTTTGCGCAGGGTTACCGAGGGGTACATTTCAGTACGATAATGTTCAGAGTGTCATTTTTTTGTCCGAGGAGAATGAATGGCAGCTAAGAAAGGAGGGCACGGCATCACTCAGTGGCCTGAAACAGAACGGCCGCGCGAACGCTTACTCTCTCAAGGGCCACACGTGCTTACCGATGCCCAACTCCTGGCCATTCTTCTTCGAGTTGGTCGTCACGGCTCTTCAGCGGTACAAGTGGGGATAGATATCCTGGATCGCCTTGGTGGAGTGGCTGGGCTTGCACAGTGCGGAATCGAAGAGCTCTGCGCAATCTCAGGTGTGGGGGAGGCCAAAGCGGCTCAACTGAAGGCAGCCCTTGAACTGGGAAAACGTGCTCTCGCTGGTCCTCTGGTCAAAGGAACAAAAATCACATCCAGCCAAGACCTTTTTACCCACTACCATCCAACCCTACGCGATTTACGCCATGAAGTCTTTAAAGTTGTGTTACTCGATGCGAAGCACGCCATCATGCGCGATGCCACGGTATCGGAGGGCAGTTTGACCCTCAGCATTGTCCATCCGCGTGAAGTCTTTACACTCGCCGTGAAAGAATCAGCCGCCGCAGTAATTTTTTTGCACAACCATCCTAGCGGCGATCCTACGCCAAGCCAGGAGGATCGTGTCTTGACGGCACGACTGGTATCGGCAGGGGAGGTGCTGGGCATTCGGGTTTTAGACCATCTTATCGTCGGCGATGGACGCTACGTCAGCTTTGCCGATCAAGGATGGTTGACAACCCCTGGCGCCGACGTGTGAGCAAAGGAGGAGTCGTCACGATGTAAGGGGGCCATGTCATTTTCGAAAGACACACCTGTCTTCCGATTCGCATGAGGAGGGCGCCATGAGCGAACGAGCCAGAGATTCACTCAGAAACGTGATCCTGATCTCGAGTGCCGGTGCCGGGAAGACTTCGCTGGCTGAGGCCATGCTCTTTGCCTCCGGCGTTGTTCCCCACCTTGGGTCTATCACCCATGGTACGACGGTCTCGGATTTCGAGCCGGAAGAATTGCACCGGCGTAGTTCCGTCAGCACCAGTCTCCTTCGCTGTTCCTGGAAGCACACCACTATCAATCTCGTTGATCCTCCCGGAGCGATGGCCTTGCTCGGTGAGACGGTGATGGCATTGTGGTCGGTGGATGCCGTCGTGCTGGTGGTAGGCGTCTCATCGGGAATCCGGAGCGATCTCGTCAGAGTGTGGTCCTACATTACAACACTCGGTTTGCCGTGCCTTCTATTCCTCAACGAATTGGATAAAGAGAAATCCTCACACGATAATGCCTCTGCGATCTGTCAACGCGATCTGGGGCTCACACCATTGCCGATGTCATTACCCTACAGCTGCGGTGGCCACCTGGAGGGTGTGTTGGATCTCGCACAAGATGTCCTCATCACGTCGCGGGCGGAGACGCCTCTGCATCAGCAGTTGCCGATACCCGAAGATGCACGGGTTTTGGCCGCTGATGGGCGGAAGCGAATTCAAGAAAGCGTGGCTGAGTGTGATGACCGATTACTGGAACAGTATCTTGCGATGGGTGAGCTACCGCAGGAGGACCTGATCGAAGGGCTTCGTGTTGCCACCCGGACTCGTGCGGTCATCCCGCTCTACAGCGGCTCCGCGATGAACAACATCGGGATTATTCCTCTCCTTAACGCCATCGTCGACTTGCTGCCATCGCCGATGGAACGGACTCCGACGACCTCGTTCGAAGGACTGCATCCGGACACAGGCGAGCCAGTCCGCCGCCGCGCTATTTGTGAAGACCCATTTTCAGGAATTGTCTTCAAGACGCTGATAGACCCATTTGCCGGACGGCTATCCTTTCTGCGGGTTTTGTCTGGGGTTCTTCACGCTGATTCCATGGTCTTCAACAGCTCGCGAGGGAGGAAAGAAAAAAGTGGACATCTGTACACGGTGTTGGGGAAGAAACATACGGCGTTGTCTTCGGCCGGAGCAGGGGAGATTGTCGCGATTGGAAAACTCAAAGACACACAAACAGGCGATACCCTCTGTGACGAACAGGCTCTTATCTGTTATCCAAAGCCGGTGCTTCCGCGTCCCGTGTTGTCCTTTGCGATTGAGCCGAAGTCCAATGCTGATATGGAAAAAATCAGTCTCGGGCTGCATAAGTTGATCGAGGAAGATCCGACACTCGAGTTTTCCCGCCATGCCGACACGAAGGAAATGGTGTTAAGTGGGATGAGTCAGTGGCACATTGATCTTGCACTTGAAAAATTGCGCCGAAAGTATGGTGCAGAAGTGGTCCTGCATATGCCGAAGATTCCATACCGCGAAACCATTCGCGCCACGGCACAAGCGCAGGGGAAATATAAAAGGCAAACTGGTGGACATGGGCAATATGGTGATTGCTGGCTGGAGCTCACGCCCTTGCCGCGCGGGGAGGGGTTCAAGTTTGAGAATAGAGTGGTCGGCGGTGCCATTCCACGCAACTTTATTCCAGCCGTAGAGAAGGGGGTGATTGAAGCCATGTATCATGGAAGCGTGGCAGGATTTCCTGTCGTCGATTGCCGGGTAGCGGTGTACGAGGGATCGTACCATACCGTCGATTCATCCGAGATGGCGTTTAAGATTGCCGCATCCATGGGGTTCAAAAAAGCATTGGAGACTGCTCATCCTGTCCTGTTAGAGCCGATCATGTCGGTGGAGGTCGAAGCCCCGGCGGATCATATTGGCGGGGTGATCGGGGACCTGAATGCGCGGAGAGGGCGGATTCTCCATGTGGAGGCGAAAGATCAGATGGAACAGATTACAGCCCTTGTCCCCATGGCTGAGTTGCTCTTGTATGCCACGACGCTAAATTCATTGACGGCTGGACGCGGCAGTTATGCGATGGAGTTCACGAGGTACGACGAAGTGCCACATGAGCTTGCAGTGCGAATTATCGAAGCTCACAAGGTGGACATACATGTCACGGCGCATTGATTAATAGGTAATTGCTTGGTAAACATCAAGATAACGTTGAGCTTAATATTAAGCAAGAACCGGACCGTCCCATGGATCGCTGCGGCATTCTACTAGGGGGTGATCGATTTCAGCACGACATAGAATGCGCGACTTTCTCTCAGTACACGAAGCAGAATGGTTTCACCTTGCCGGACCTTGGAAACTGCGTTGCTGAACTCTTCGACCGATCCCACTTCGGCACGGTTCACTTCCTTGATGAGGTCACCTTCGTGAAGGCCTTCTGTTTGGGCAAGGCTTCCGGTTTCTACTTTGCTGATCATCACACCTCGGCTTTCGCGTACCATAAACTTCTCAGCAAGGCCTGGTGTGAGATCTTGCACATCGAAACCGAGCTTGCCTTCAGTCCGTCCCCGGGGAAGCGACGTGATGACCGCGTGGTCTCGACGTTCAATCAGGGCGACGTCCAGTACTAAGCGCTGCTGATCGCGGACAATTTCAACTTTGGCCGTTGATCCCGGGAGGAATCCCGCCACAACGCGCGTGAGTCGGTTTGGCGTATCGATGACAGTCCCATCGATACGGGTCAAGATATCGCCGGGTTTGATGCCGGCTTCCGCTGCCGGATCCTTCTCAAACACCTCGTTGATCAAGACCCCATCGCCTTCGTTGACGCCGAATTTGCGGGCCAACTCTGCCGTGAGAGGTTGGATACCGACTCCCAGCCAGCCTCGTGTCACCCGTCCCTGCGTCAGCAATTGCTGAATCACGTGCTTGGCCATGTTGGAAGGAATGGCAAACCCGATCCCTTGGGCGAAGTTAATGATGGCGGTATTGATGCCAATGACTTCGCCGCGTAAGTTGAAGAGCGGGCCACCGGAATTGCCGGGATTGATCGACGCGTCCGTCTGAATAAAGTTTTCGTAGCGCGAGAGGTTGATGTTTTCTCGCCCGATTCCACTAACGACACCGAGCGTGACCGTCCGGTCGAGTCCAAACGGATTTCCCACAGCGAGCACCCACTGGCCGACACGAACGTCAGAAGAGTCTCCGAATCTCGCGCTCGGGAGTGGATGGTCGGCAGTGACTTTGAGTAGGGCTAAGTCTGTATCCAGGTCTTTGCCGACAACCTGTGCAATCAGCTTGGACTTATCGGAAAAGCGGACCTCGATCTCTGTCGCATCCCCGATGACATGGTTATTCGTGATGATGTGCCCTTCAGGATCAATGATCACGCCAGACCCTGACCCTGAGGCATTGGGAGCCCGCTCTTGACCAGGCTCACGCCCCCGTCCCGCTCCGGAAAGGGGAAAGAGATTCACAACAGATGGTTTTGCTGATTCGGCCAGATCGGTGATGACGGCTTGAATCTCTTCCAGTAGGCGAAGGCCTGGCGGGTCGCTGGAATGTGGTGCGGCAGCCGCAAATGAGTGACAATCAAGCACGGCTATGAAGACAAGGCTGATGACGATGCGGAATAGGTGAGTCATCCTGCCCCCTTTGGTCGAATTAATTTATGCCGATTTGCCGTTCCGGGCATTGGTGAACTCAGAGACAACCAGTGTCAGCTCTGCCTGTAATCCGATCAGGATCAGGATATCGTCGACGCGGAGGACCAGGGTTTCATCCGTCGATAGGAGAAATGGTCCGCGCAAGATTGTGACGAGGCGAACCGACGGAGGCATGACAACCTCATCGAGTCTCTTCCCAATGACTGGTGACCCTCGGACGACGGTGAGCCGTTCGAGGGCCGCGGTGCGAAGGCTCAGGTCCTGTTGTAGAGTCAAGAGTTCATCGTGAATCGTTTCCAGCTTGAGCTCGCGAATTTGACTATCGACGTGAAGCAAGTTCTGTTTCAGTTGCTGGATACGATCACCGGCCTGACCGAGAATAAATCCCAATTGATCAGATGATGGGTTTAGCTCCTGGTTGAGCGCAGATCGTTTCGCGCAGAGGGCAACAATGTGTCGCCCGAGGTCGCCATGACCTTGTTCAATCTGGCCCATTAAATTTGACGCTTGGTTATGCAATCGAAGAACCTGAACTTTACGGTTGGCTCGTTCGGAAAGCGCGAGGACAGTCTCATAGACAGCGCTGCCAGTGATGGAAAGTTCTTGTTGGATACGGCCGAGCAGTTCGAAAGACATACGTCAAGAATACCAATCATGTCTGATAAGAATGATTATGTAAACTCGTAGATTTATCCCAATCCGTTCCCCCACACTACCCTCGTAGCGTAAAGATTTCAACGGACAGATGTTCTCGGCAGGCAAAGATCACTCCAATGCGTTGAGCTTACCTGTTGCTCTGGCTAGATTCACGCGAGCGGCGTTCACTTGAAATAAAGCCTCCACCAGGTTTTCACGAGCTCGAGCCACAGCGGTTAACCCATTGGTCAGCTCGAAATGACTTGAGGCTGTAATCACGGTGTAGCGTTCACGCGCCAGATCGAGCTCCTTCGATGCCGCCTGCATTCCGACCTGAGCCATATTCACTTGGTCCTTGGCGGCAATCATGCCGGCCATCGCATCATGCACTTCCATTTTGACATGGTTCAAGATTGATTGAAGACGAAGCGCCTCTTGCCTCAATTGGCTTCTGGATTCAGCGATGCGGCCTTCTCGTTGTCCTCCATCAAAAATTGGCATTTGAAGCAACAGCGCCATATTGTACGTGTCCAGGGTATTGTTCCAGCGATTCCCTATGAGGCCGTAGTCCCCTTGCGCCACCAACGACGGCAACCGTTCGCCAGTGATAGAGGAATAGGTCAATTCTGTGGCGCGTACGCGTGTCACTTGAGCCATCACCTCCGGCCGCTGTTTCAAGGCATCTTCGACGGCGGCCTGAACAGACGGTCCGTCAAGCACGTCGGTGCGAAATTCATCGCGCAATGACAGTGGCGTTTCATAGGGAAGCGCCAACAAATTAAGCAGGTTCAGTTTGGCCCGCTCAACGGAATAGTATGCGACTGACGTCTGCTGCCTCTCGCTGGCAAGCTGGGCGTCGAGCCGAGCAAGGTCAAGACCCGTCGCGACCCCTGCGCGTTGTCGCTGCTTGATGAGCCCCAGCAGATCATTCATGACCAACTGGTTGGCTTCATGCATCTTCACCATCCCCATGGCCTTCAGGCCCTCCATGTACGTGAGTGCCACGCTCGCCATCGTATCGAACTTTCGACTCTCAGACTCCGCTTCACTGACGTGGAGCATTTCTCGCGAGGCGCGCCAACGTTGGATCAAACTGACACTGAGGAGGTTTTGAGACGCACTCACTCGCGCATCGAAAATACTGAACGGATCGGATCTGATGGGGTCGAGTCCAAAGGTTCCACGAAACTGCGTTTGCCTAGTTTGACGGGCGGTCGCTGAGAGATTGGGAAGCAGCGCACCTAATTGTGTGTGTACTTGCCCACGGGCTGCTTCAATCCGCTCACGGTACAAAAGCACATCGGGATTGTTGTCGACTGCTGCAGCCAAGGCATCGCGTAAGGTCAACGTCAGCGCCTGGAGTGGAGGTGACTGTGTGGTAAGGCTGTTCTCCCCTCCTCCAAAAGCATCCTCAGTTTGACAGATTATGAACCCCAGACTTAGCAGGGCCATAACAGCAATTGGGGTACCAAGATATACTTTACAGATCGGTAGTTTACTCATCTCTCTCTAAGACTTTCCTTTACTGATTTCAGTAAGGGGCTCAGGAGATATTCGATCACGCGGCGCTGGCCGGTCTTGATCTCAACCGTAACAGCCATACCTGGCGATAGATGGACCTGCCTCCCCTCCACCTGGATTGTGGCCCGGTCCATGCTGACCCTGGTGGGATACACAAGCCCGACCTTTTCAATCGGCGCGGCATCGTCGGACACATTCAACACTTTCCCTGGAATCGTGCCGTACAGCGTGAAGGGAAAAGTCTCAACCTTAATCTCCACGATCTGACCGTTTTGCACAAACCCCACATCCTTGTTCTCGACTTGAGCCGCCACTTCAACAGGATGGTCCTGCGGCACGACGATCAGTAGATCCTGAGCCGGGGTGACGACTCCACCTACCGTATGGACCACCAACTGCTGCACAACGCCGTCAATGGGAGCCGTCAATCGTTGCAAGTCAGCCTTCTGTCCGGCTTTCGTGACATCCTGAACCAAGGAAGAGGCCTTCGTTTCCAATAGAGACAATTCTGCCTGTTTCGTCTGCTGAAACTCCGAGACGAGCGCACGAAAGTTGCTTTCTGCCTCCGACAGGACAGACTGATCTTGATGCAGCTTCTTGCGCTGCCCGGCAAGCTCTTGAGTCTTGTCTATCCGTTGCTGCTCCGCTTGAAGGAAGTCCAGTTTGGTTGCGGCATCATGTTCCAACAGTTTCTTGAACGCATCGGCACGTTCTGCCTCCATAGGCACCGTGGCTTCGAGTCGTTGGATATTCTCTGTCGTTTGCTCGAGCGCAGCCTTACGTTGATCGATCAAATGTTGAGAGGTCCCGACTCTGGCCTGATATTCAGCAAGTTGATCGCGAAGCAGCTGGCGTTGCAGGAGGACATGTTGGGGATCGCTATCGGCAGGGGCCTTGAACGTCGATTGGCCGGCAATGAGGGCGCGTAAGCGAGCCGCGTCAATCTTCGCCGCTTGGTATTCATTCGTGGCTTGGTGTTGGTCGGCTCGATTCTGTGTGGAGTCGAGCTCAATCAGCACCTCTCCCCGCTTGACCATCTGCCCATCCTGCACATGAATGGCGGTGATCACACCAGCTTCATACGGCTGAATCACTTTGGAGTAGCCGCTGGGGATAATCTTGCCTTGTGCCGTCGCCACAATGTCGATCCATCCCAACGTTGCCCACAAGACGCCGCTCGCAAACACGGCTATCACCGTCCAAAGGATGGTGCGGCCAATTGGTGAAGGTGGCGCCTGTTGAATCTCCAGCACGGCAGGAAGAAATTCCGTCGAGCGCCCGCCTGGGATTGCGCCGAGTGCGTGATCACGCTCAGCCTGCCAAGCCGCCTTCCAGACTGTCCAATGACGCGAGAGTGCGTCGAATGCCATGCGTCTTCCCCTACTCCACTATCCCTTCACCAATACAGGGCCGTCCTGATGTCGGTAGAGACGAGCATAGAATCCTTTCACATGCAGCAACTCTTCATGTGAACCCTGCTCCACAATTTCACCCTTTTCCACGACGTAAATTCGATGAGCCGGCCGCACGGTACTCAGCCGATGAGCAATAATGAAGACGGTGCGCCCCTGACCAATCTGCGCCATGTTCTGCTGAATGATGGCCTCAGATTCATAGTCCAACGCGCTCGTGGCTTCATCGAAGATCAGGATACGCGGGTTCGCGACCAACGCTCTGGCAATCGCAACCCGCTGACGTTGCCCACCGGACAGCGAGCAGCCATGCTCTCCCACCATCGTGTCATAGCTTTCCGGTAATTCAAGAATGAATTCGTGCGCGCCGGCCAGCTTAGACGCCCGGATCACTTGCTCCATCGCCAACCCCGGATCGGTCAACGCAATGTTGTCACGCACGGAGCAATTGAAGAGAAAGTTTTCTTGGAGCACCACCCCCACCTGTCGGCGGAGCCAGGCCGGGTCCACCTGTGCGAGGTCTACACCGTCTACGAGAATACGCCCACGTTCCGGCACATAGAGCCGTTGAATCAACTTGGCAATGGTGCTCTTGCCGGACCCGGACCGCCCGACAAGCCCGATCACCTTGCCTGGCGTGACGGTGAACGACACCTTACGAAGCACCTCTGCGCCATCAGGCCGATAGCGAAACGTCACGTCCTCGAATACCACCTGCCCCGCGACTTGCGGGAGCGTGGTTCTATTCGGATTGTAGGAAGGCTCCGGCTGCGTATTCAGGATATCCCCCAAGCGCTGTACCGAGATGCCAACTTGTTGAAACTCTTGCCAGAGATTCACCAGCCGCAGCAGAGGTCCCGTCACTTGAGCCGACAACATATTAAAGGCGATCAATTGTCCGATGGTCAGATCGCCTTCGATCACGCGATAGGCACCCAACCACAACACGGCGACCGTCGTCACCTTTTGAATGAACGTCCCAGTCTGGCCGGCGATGGTCATCAAGTGAGTAGCTCGGAAACTCGCCCGCACATAGCCTGCCAGTTGTTCTTCCCACTTGCGTAAGAGCGGCGGCTCGACGGCCAAGGCCTTCACTGTTTGAATGCCGCTGATCGCTTCCACGAGGAAGGATTGATTGTCTGCGCCGCGATTGAACTTCTCGTGCAAGCGCGCGCGGATCGCCGGGGTGATGACCACCGACAAGAGGGCATAGAGCGGCAACGAGCCCATGACGAGGAATGTCAGAATGGGGCTGTAGAACCACATGACAGCGAGAAACACGACTGTAAATAGCAGGTCGAGCACCACCGTCACCGAGTGGCTCGTCAAGAACTGCCGGATATGTTCCAGCTCACGTACCCGCGCGACCGTGTCCCCCACACGTCTCGCCTCGAAATAGGCCAATGGGAGCGCCAGCACATGTCGGAACAACTGCGCGCCCAAGCCGACATCGATACGGTTTGTCGTGTGGGAAAAGAGATAGGTGCGGAGTCCGCCCAAGATCGCATCGAACAGCGCCAGCGCGATCATGCCAATGGCAAGGACATGCAACGTCGTGAAGCCCTTATGCACGAGCACCTTGTCGATGACGACTTGGGTAAACAGCGGCGTCAGCAGGGCGAAGAGTTGTAAAAAGAACGACGCAACCAGCACCTCACCAAGGAGCGTGCGATACTTCACGATGGCGGGAATGAACCAGGTGAAATCGAACTTGAGATCTTGTAGGCGGAGATTGGCCCGCTTCGTAAAGAGCAACAATTCCCCGGCCCAAGCCGATTCAAATTGTTCTCTCGACTGAACGAGCGGGCGCGCCTCGAGAGGATCTTGAACGAGAGCCTTGTCGCCTTCGATCTTTGCCAGCACGACATAGCGCCCGTCCGTTCGCTTCACAATGGCAGGCAACGGTGTCCCTGGCAGTTTGCTCCACTTGGTCTTGAGTAGACCGGCCTTCAATCCAAGATGTTTAGCGGCACGGAGGAGATCGGTATCGGAGAGCGGCTGTCCCGACTGGGCGAACTGATGGTGCAACTGTGACCCATCAGCAGGCAAATCATAGAACCGGGCCAAGATCAACAGGCAGATCAGACCCGTATCCG
>JBDTSF010000328.1:0-6620 GCA_039931295.1 Nitrospirota bacterium
GTATCCGATGACAGGGGCGCGCCGAAGGATACGGTCAGTGGATAGGGAATTCGCTCGGGCCATTTTCTGAGGAACCGACCCCGCTCAAAACTGAAGATGCTGCCCCAGACGCGATCCAAGTGTGTGGGGATGACCGGCACCTGCCGTCCCTTCACGATCCGTTCGAAGCCGCGGCGAAACGGCAGGAGTGTGCCGGTGCGAGTGATCTGTCCTTCAGGGAAGATGCAGACGATTTCTCCGTCGTCGAGGGCCTGCCCCGCACTGCGCAGCGCGCGAAGAATCATGCGCGGGCCGCCGGTCGAAGCTATCGGAATAACCTTCATGGCAATCATCAGCCATTGAATCAGGGGGTGCGTGGCATAGGCCGCATCCACCACGAACCGAATAGGCCGATCGATGCTGGCCATGAGCAAGAACCCATCAACAAACGACATGTGATTCGGGACGAGCAATGCCCCGCCGGATTGTGGGATATGGTGCTGGCCGACGATGCGGAGGCGATAGAGCGTGTTCGTGAACATGACGAGCAGCAGCCGCAGAAACACATCGGGCATCAGCCAAAGCGCCCACGCGGTGCCGACGATGGTCACTCCGGCGGTGACGAGGAAAATGTTGCTCGTCGAGAGACCGGCATTGGCGAGCGAGCCACCGGCGAGCGATCCCAGTAAAATTCCGGTGAAGACGCAGGTGTTGGAAAACGAGATAACAGCACCGCGCCGATCGGGTGGCGATCTCCATTGGAGAATGGCGTTCAACGGCACGAAGATGAAGGAGCAGCAGACTCCGAGCAGTCCCAATACCAGAAACGTTCCGACCAATTGTGGGGTCAGTGCGCCGAGTAAGGACAGTGCGATGGCCGCACCCGTGGCTCCCAAGGGAATCAGTCCGTACTCAATCCGGTTTTGAGACAGCCGTCCGACCAGCATGGCGCCGATGCCGATACCGACGGATAACAGCGTGAGCGGGAGTCCCGACATCGCATCCGAGAGATGTAGAACGGTTTTGGCATAGACGAGAATGTTCTGTGCGAAGAGGCTTGCGATCGTCCAAAAAAATATTTCCCCAGGAATGGCAAGACGCAGCAGTCGTTCTGTCTGAATAGCAGCCCAGGCGACGCGGATGGTCGAGCCCACGCCGCCAGTCGCGCGGGCGGGCGAGACGTGGGGAACGGCAAAGGCTGCAGCCAGGCCGGCCACCGACAGGGCGGCCAAGATGAGGGGTGCCTTCCAGGGCTGGTCACCGGCGGTCTGCAAGAGAAAGCCCCCGGCTGCCGTGCCTGTCAGGATGGCGGCAAAGGTCCAGACCTCCAACAGGCCGTTGCCGGCGGCGAGACGTTCATGCGGAATCAACTCGGGGAGAATGCCGTATTTCGACGGGGCGAAGAGCGCGCTGTGCACGCCCATCCCGCATAAGACGATCAACGGCAACATGCCGCCGGAAGGATTCAACCAGAGCGCAACAGCTCCGGCACTCATGAGGAACACTTCAACGACTTTGATCGCGATGATGATCGTGCGTTTGCTCAGGCGATCGGCCAAGGTGCCGCCGATCAACGACAGCAATACCAGCGGCAAGGTGAAGATGATAAAGGTGAGCGCAGTTTGCGTCTGTGCCGCAGCTTCCAGCTCAGGACCCGGCGCGATGTTCGCAGTTGCCTGCCGGATAGCCAGCAGTGCGACCATGAGCTTCCAGGCATTGTCGTTGAATGCGCCGAAGAATTGCGCGATTAACAGGCCACGAAGGGGGTGTGATGAGGAGGGTGGGACTGTGCTGATGGGTGCCTTCACACTGCGCCTTATGTGAGTGGGCCTGGCGATGTTTCAGAGACCGGCAACCCCTCCAATTCCATGATCCTCAATGCGTTGGTGGTGGGGCAGGGGCCTGGCCTGAGCTTGTAGTCGAATTGGAGTGCGCCGGCTGCGACGGTTTCTTGAAAGTGGGCGTTCCGCAACCCTGGTACCGTCTTCTCGAGATCAGTCAGCTCCAAATCATGTGTGGTCACCAAGCCAAACCCGTTGCCTTGCGCGAGCGCGGCGATGAAGGCACGGCTTCCGATTAACCGTTCCCGATTGTTGGTGCCTTTGAATATCTCGTCGATCAGAAAGACTACCGGCGCGCGGGATCGATCCGTTGCCGCGTCGAGTAGGCTTTTGAGGCGTTTCACCTCGGCATAGAAAAAAGACAAGCCTGCCTCGAGCGAGTCATCCACGCGGATACAGGTGGCGAGGCGTATCCAGGTCCATTCGAACAGATCGGCGCAGACCGGTGCCCCTGCCTGGGCCAGGCAGAGATTAATGCCCAGAGTTCGCAGGAAGGTGCTTTTCCCCGACATGTTGGATCCGGTCACTAACAGCACCGTTCCCAACGTGTCGAGGGTGATATCGTTGGAGACCCTGTGTGTCTCCGGAATGAGTGGATGGGCGAGGTTGTTTGCCGATAGCCCGGTCTGCGCCCCGTTGTGTCTGTGATCTGCAGCGATCGGGGCTGGCCAGTGATACGATGGATGCAGCGCGGCAAACGTCGCGAGTGCTGACGCTGCCTCGACTTCGGCGACTCGATCCAGCCAGGTCGGAAGATGGGCGGCGACCCGAGCTTGGATCTGTTGGAGTCGATAGGTGAACCACAAGTCCCAGGGGCAGAGCGCGTTGATGATCAGATGAATGAGTGGGTGGGCTTTCACGCTGATGGCATGCAGAATGCGAGCTGCTTGCCGGACGAGCTGGGGAGGATTCACTCCCGGTATGAGCAGAGGCGCCCACAAATCGGCGAGCGCAGTGTGGCGAGGCCGAGCGTGTCGTTCAACAAAGCTCAGCACGGCGCCCAGTTTCTCCAGCTCGAAGTGCACGCCTACCGCATGTTCCAATAATTCCTCACCCTGATCGGTCCAGAAATAGAGCAGGGCATAGGCCGCAAAGGACCACATCCAATAATTCGGGAGCCAGTCAAGCAGCGCACTCAATCCGAGCCCCATGGTGACTGCGGCTAGCAGGGCTTGAATCGCTAAGACGGTGGTGAGGTGAGGGAACCCGACTGCATGTTGTAGGACCGCCTCCAGACGTCGTCCGTTGATTTCCTGTTCGCCAATGAGCTGTGCTTCCAGCCCCAGCCGATCTCGAAGCAGCGATCTCGGAATAAGCTCCTGCACGAGTCGACGGCGCATGAGCCATCGGTCCAGTTCAGGTGGTTGCTCAAGCAGCCATGATACCAATCGTGCTTGCCCATGTGAGGAGACGGTGGTGTCGAGCAGATGGAGAAGCGAGTGAGGGCCGACCAGGTCTAAGTCTTTCGCATACGGATGCTGTTCGGGAGCGCTCGAGGGACGAGGAGGAATGTGCGGCCAATCCAGGCGAAGACGTGCGAGGTGCACGAGCTTGATCTGCTTCCAGAGACGAAGGCGATGCAAGCGGCTTTCGAGCCTGTTATGATACGCGGCCACAATGAAAAACAGGGCGACGAAGGCAAGGAGTGCCCCATTCCCGGTTTGATACCATCCCATTTTATAGAGGGTAACCGTGCAGATCGCTCCAACGATGAACAAGGCGAGACGCCAACGTGTGAGTGCGGAGCTCGACGCGGTGGCCACGGCGATCGTCCGATCGAGTTTTGCGACGAGGCGTGTCAATACATGGGTTTTCGTCATAGTCGGTACAGGCTGGTACTGGAGCATAAAGCCGACCTTACTGGAAGGGGGAGGGTGCGTCAACTCTAGCCCATGATGAAGTCAGAAGGATGGATCGATGTCCAGATTCGCACCGCTGTCGATCCGGCAGAGTTGCTTGGCCTGTTAGCTGATCCTGTGATCCAAGGAGGATGGGAGGACCGGGGACTGGTCCATCTCTATTGGCCGAAACCACAATGGAGCCTGGAGGCGCGCGCTCGTCTATGCCGCGTCCTGCAGGAGCTTGATCCTGGCGTATCCGGCGAGGGAGATATTCGTGTTGAGGAATTGGCCGATCAGGACTGGAACCGACAGTGGGCAGAATCGGTGAGGCCGATCAGGATCGGTCGGCGAATTGTGATTAGGCCAAGTTGGGAACCAGTGGCGTTGCAGGCACGGGATATTGAGATTGTGCTCGATCCGAAGCAGGCCTTCGGGACGGGCCATCATGCGACGACCAGGATGTTATTAGAATGGCTCGAAGATCTCATCCACGGGGGTGAATCCGTGCTGGATGTGGGGACGGGGAGCGGTATTCTGGCGATGGTCGCGTTACGGCTTGGGGCCGCGTCGGCGTTGGGAGTGGAATGCGATCCTGTTGCGGTGGATTGCGCACGAGACTATGCCCGAGAAAATGGGTTCGGGAGCGCGCTCGAAGTTCGGTGCGGAATCCTGTCAGAAGTAGACCGGCAGAGCAAGCTGCGACCGGATCTGGTGCTTGCCAATCTCGATCGCCAGACGCTGTTGCTGCTGTGCGATGAGTTGGTGAAGTATGTCCGCCACGGAGCCCGGCTTTTGCTGTCCGGCATTCTGATCGAACAAGAGCGAGAGCTTGTCGAGGTGTACTCCAAGGTCGGCGCCATGCTCTTTCGGCGGCGAGAACAAGAAGGTTGGGTGGCGTTGGAATTGCTGATGGCGGAATCCTGTGAAGGGGTGAGTGAATGAGTAACAATGGACGACTATCTTATCCCCACGTATACCAGATTAACGTCTCGGACGGCGGTGTGCCGAAACGTCCGGTGCTGGAAGCCATTTTTACCAAAGCCGGAGTTGAGGGAGATCGGCAACAGAACCTCAAATTCCATGGCGGGCCTGATCGGGCAATTTGTCTTTATTCGCAAGAACTGATCGAGCGCTTGCAGGACGAGGGCCACTCGATAGAGGCTGGCTACTCCGGAGAAAATCTGACGCTTGCCGGGTTAGAGTGGGAGAAGTTGAAACCGGGGGATTGTCTTCAGGTTGGGCCAGAGGTGCAGATAGAAATCATGAGTTATACGACTCCTTGCGAGAAAAATGCGCAGTGGTTCCGAGACAGAGACTACAAGCGCGTGTCCCAGAAAGTGAATCCTGGATGGAGTCGGCTCTATGCGAAAGTGCTTCGCGAGGGGTTGGTCAGGCCAGGAGATGCAGTGGCTCTTGAAAAAAAGGAATAGCTGTCAGCCATCGGCGTTCAGTTTCCGATTTCGGATGGCTTACTGATAGCTGACGGCTGAAAGCTAAAGATCGATGAACCGCACGCTTGAACCTGAACTCATGGACGATCCCGAGCAGGCGCTCATTTACGCACAGGCGGATTTTAAACAAGAGAATCAAGGATTCGTCGATCGCTTTCGTGAATACTTTCCCGATTTTTCAGAAGGGCATGTCGTCGATTTGGGTTGTGGGCCTGGCGATATTCCTATTCGTTTTGCTCGGGTGTTCCCCTCATGTTGGATCACCGGTGTCGACGCATCGGCTCCGATGGTGCGGTTGGCTGAGGACGTGGTGCAACGGGCGGGCCTGGCTGATCGTATTACATTCCGCTGTGAACGATTTCAGGACCTGGCTGGTGCCGGTATTGCCGATGCCGCCATCTCCAACAGCTTGTTGCACCATGTGCCGAACCCGCTGCAGTTTTGGCACAAGCTGCGATTGGCGGTGAAGCCAGGTTCTCCGGTCCTTGTGATGGATCTGCTTAGGCCGGATTCGCCAGAAGATGCGCAGGCCATTGTCGATCGGTATGCCTCCTGGGCGCCGGACATTCTGAGGAGAGATTTTTACAACTCGCTGCTCGCGGCATTTACGGAGGATGAAATCGCCTCTCAGCTGGCGCGGATGAATCTGACGCGCCTGTTGATTGATGTCATTGATGATCGGCATTGGGTAGTTGGTGGGCTCATCCATTGATTCGCCGAGCTGTCTGGCTATTGATGACGATCACGCTGCCTCTTACCTTGTCTCTTTCCCAATTTTCTCCTGCTACGGCACAACTTGACCAACTTAGAAAATCACGAACGGTAGATCCTCCCGTTGTCAGAGGGACTCCTATGGTCGAGATTCCAGCCGGTGAGTTTGCAATGGGATTGGATGGGGCGCAGGCCTTGGAGGATGAACGCCCCAAGCATCAAGTCTGGCTGCCGGCCTTCTTTATAGGTTCTCATGAAGTCAGCACGGCGCAGTATGCGTTGTTCCTCGCGGCTACAAACCGAACGGCTCCTTGGCAATGGAATGCCGTGAATCTCATGCTGCATAGTGATCGGCCGGTGATCGGCGTGGACTGGTCAGACGCCGACGCCTATTGTCGATGGAAGGGAGAGAGGCTTCCCACCGAGGCGGAATGGGAGAAGTCGGCCAGAGGGACGGACGGAAGGCTGTATCCCTGGGGCAACTGGGTTCCCAACAAGGATCTGGCGAATTTCGCGTTGGGTGCGCGGTTCAGTTACAGTCAGGTCTTGATGCCCGCCCAGTTCTATGAACATGGCAAGAGTCCATACGGGCTCTATCACATGGCGGGGAATGTCTGGGAGTGGGTGCAGGATTGGTACGCCGTGAACTATTACGAAGTCTCACCCGAACAGAATCCGCAAGGCCCTGAGCAGGGGCAGTTTAAAGTGCTACGTGGCGGATCGTGGTCAGACTTGCCGAAGTATCTCCTCACCTATGGCCGCTTCAAACTCCCACCTGAGACGCGCAATAGTTATAC
>JBDTSF010000329.1:0-6581 GCA_039931295.1 Nitrospirota bacterium
CGGGGTTGCCGAGATGGGTTCTTCGAAACCCGTCACTCACCCCATTTTTCTCAATTGCGTAACTTGATGATCAAAGGTCTGGTCTCCCCCAAAAGCCTTTGGCTTCATCGTGTTCTGCAGGCCAACCACGTTTCTATCTCTTCTAAGTGTTCTATCGTTTCTCGCCGTTCAATCCGTCTACTGGCACAATTTCAGCACAGCACAGCTTCATAGAAACGGAGGTCGCCAGCCGCTAAGAAATCGTCAACACCCCATTCAACCGCCTGCGCGAATCACCATGAGCTTTATCCATACGATTACTATCTTAATTTGCCTGGCGGCGGTATTCAGCTATGTGAATCATCACTTCTTTAAGCTTCCCAAGACGATTGGCCTCATGGCCATTTCGCTGGTCATGTCCCTCGTGGTCGTAGCGCTGGGTAAGCTGGACCTCGGTATTGACACCGAGGCGAAACAGTTCATCACGGGAATCGATTTCAACGAAGCGCTCATGCACGGCATGTTGGGCTGTCTGTTGTTTGCCGGAGCGCTGCACGTCAATTTATCCGAACTGCTGGATCAAAAGTGGGTTGTCGGCACACTGGCGTCGGTCGGCGTGGTGCTGTCAACGCTGATTACCGGATCCCTTGGATTTTATCTGTTCAATTTTATCGGTCTCGATCTACCGCTGATCTATTGCCTGCTATTCGGCGCACTTATTGCCCCGACCGATCCCATTGCCGTGATGGGCATTCTGAAAGAGGCCCGCCTGCCAAAACCCCTGGAGATTAAAATCATTGGAGAGTCGCTCTTTAATGACGGTGTCGGAGTCGTGCTGTTCCTCGTGTTGCTGAGCCTGCTTCCTCCGAACTCGATCAGCACGGTGGGCATCGTCACGCTACTGATTGAAGAGGCCATCGGCGGAGCCGTACTCGGTTGGGCGCTCGGCTATGGGGCCTACCGCATGTTGAAATCAGTCGACGACTATCAGGTCGAGATCCTCATCACGCTGGCGCTCGTCCTGGGCGGCTTTGCGCTGGCGGATGCCCTGCACACGTCGGGACCCATCGTGGTCGTGGTCGCCGGGCTCTTCATCGGCAATCATGGCCGTCGGTTGGCCATGTCCGACAAGACTCGGAAGCATCTTGATGATTTTTGGGAATTGGTGGATGAGTTATTGAATGCGGTACTGTTCGTGCTGATCGGCCTTGAAGTATTGGTACTGAGTCTGGATCGGCCCTATATCCTGGCAGGTCTAATGGCCATTCCGATTGTACTCTTAGCTCGATTCCTCAGTGTCGGCGTGCAAATCAAACTCTTCAGTCTGGTCCGTGAATTCAACGAACGAACAATTGCGGTACTGACCTGGGGAGGTTTACGGGGCGGAATTTCGGTGGCCCTGGCGCTGTCGATTCCGCAAGGAAGCCCACGGGATGCCATCGTCACCATCACCTATGCCGTGGTAGTCTTCTCAATACTCGTGCAGGGGCTGACAATCGGGCGGCTGTTGCGTGCGTATGGCCAGAGGGCTACACCGCCCTGACCCCATCACGTTGATGGTGACCTGAGAATCCAGCAACAAGCATCTTCACACTTCGAGCGGCTCAAGGATTCGTTCGGATACTCATGGCATGCTCAACCGGGGACACCGAAACCTCAAGGTCGTCACCAGGCGTGAAGGCCCCAACCATTTCGGTACTTGCGTTGACGAGCAATCGAAATTCATGCCCGGCCGCGTCCTGCAGGACATAGTATTTCCCTTCTATTTTAATAAGCCGGCCGCGGATGGTGCGCGTCGCTGCCTCCAGATCGATTGCGACAGGACGTTGAGAGAGGGCTTTGATGAACATCGCATGCTCGATCGGCGAGGCGGCGACTTCGATACGATCTCCGGTCTTGAATGAGCCCTGCGCCACGGTATCCGAGCTCACGAGCAGGTACATTTCCTTTCCCTGGTCGTCCTTGAGAACATAATAGCGTCCTTCAATCCTGACCAACTCTCCTTTCACGGTTTTGTACGGTGTGCCGGTAGAGGCAGGCCCTTCAGCCGCCTGCGCCGTTGACCAGGGAGACGACATCGTCATCCATAACATTATCACCCAAAGCATAGCCCTGAGGAGGAGAAACTGTAACAAGAGGCTTCGCATAGAGATCTCCATAGTGGAGGGCACAAGCGGCACAAGTACTCCATCTGCGTGGCAGGAACGCGACTCTATGAAGGGCTCACTTGGCAATGGTAATGGCGGGGGTGGGCACATCCCGCAACTCGGTCACGGTCATCTGGTAGAGATGATTCAAGAGGCGGAACGCTTCCTGATTCCAGGGGAAGACCAGTCCCTCCACCTGCGGAGCTTTGCGAATCGAATACCAATGACCTTCATGGCGAATGGCAAAAGCCGCCTCATCAGGTCGCTTGCCTGTTTCTTCGATCACGAGCGTCCATGGGGGGTTCTTGCCGATTTCCCCGGTTCGGGCATCCTTCTCGACATGAAATTCAGGGGCAGCGTCAATGCCGTTGGCAATGAACCGCATCATCGCATGAAAGCTTCTCAGGACAAAATACCCATGGATCGGATAGTCTCCGCCGGCATCCCCTGGGCGCACGTCAACCAGAACGGCATTCGCCGGCAACTGATTCGCTTCCTCGTTTAACCGACGGCGGACATCGTTGGGCAACTTAGTAACGTCATAGTTCGTGACCGCAATACGGCCGATGATCTGTTTCGTCAGCACGGCGGTACGATCGTTGCCTCGGTTACTCCAATAGTATCCCTTCTCCTGAGCCAAAATGACCTTGTCCAGCGCAGCCAACCCCTCGCCAGACGGTAGGCCTTGAGATATGGAGATCGGAAGCGAGTCTTCAAATACGATTGGCCCGACATACAGAGAACGGGCCAGAATCAACGACGAGAGATGCAGGACCCTCCGACGGAAAGTGATGTATTGCTCGCGGTTACTCGGATCATTCATGAGATACTCGGACTCCCCATATCCGCTTAGGACGAGTGCATTCGCCATGAGACGAAAGAGAAGGCCGAAGTCGGCCCCCTGTTGAAAGAGTGCAGAGAGTCGAGAAGAATCCATCGGGGCGAGAATCCGTCGGGTAAAATCTTCACCCTCAATCGGAACAATGGTGATGGTGGGCTTTTCGGCCGCGCTGACTCCGAAAATCGGAGAGATGATCGTCCTCGTGAGACCCGCCTGGGCCGGGGCCATGCCAACGCTCGTGGAGAACTCAAAGGTGGCGGCCACGCTGGAGAGTGCCGTGAAATGAAGAGGCTGGAAATGATGCGCCCGCGCGATGTTCAACAGGAGCATGTCCGATTGGATCCTGTTCGCCGCCCGGTCATACTCTAAGACGGCTTCGTGCAACGCAATGGGGGAGAGACAACCGGCTAGGGCCGGCACCACCACGGCAATGATAGCAGCGAAGATGTGAACACTGCGGATTAGGCCTCTGTCCACAACACCTCATTGAGAAGGCCGGAGCGGGTCATGGTGCTTCCTTTTGTGAGGGTTCGGCGAGTTCGTTCAGCAGGGTCTTGGCCGTCACGATTTTGTCGTGGGTGTCGGGATTGTCCGGGATCAAGCGAAGAAATTCCTCGAAGGCCGGTCCGGCTTTCCGCGGCTTTCCGCTGGTCAAGGATTTCATGCCGGATTTGTAATGAGTCAACGCCGCTTCCATATGCAGTTGAGTGGCCTGTTGTAAGTTCGCTAATGCCTGATCAGAATCGCCTTTCATTTGGTAGACGGCGCCTAGCGCTGCATAGGCGCCGGCATACTTTGGTCGCAGGCGAATGGCTTCCTGGAATTCAACAATGGCCTTGTCAGGTTGTTGCTTGACCTGCCACGCCGTTCCTAGCTGGTAATGGACCTCGGCGAGCTCCGGTTTCATCCGCGCGACGAGTCGATAGAGTCCCATCGCGCCATCGACTTTACCGCTGGCTTGCAAGGCCATACCCAGATTGAGTGCGTACAAGACGGCGCCGGCCCCGGCTTGCAGGCGAAAGGCCTCCTGGTACGCGAAAATTGCGGCTTGAAGTTCTCCCTTCGCTTGCAGCGCGACCCCAAGGTTATTATGCGCCGAAGCACTGTCGGAACGGCTTTTGATCGCGAGTCGATACTCAGTAATCGCTCCGTCTACGTCACCCATGGACTTGAGAAGTATCCCAAGATTATTGTGTGCCACCGCGTTGTCGGGCCGGAGGCGAATCGCCTCGTGGTATTCTTCCATCGCTGCGTCTGTCTCACCATCCATCTCCAATGCCAGCGCGAGATTGGTGTGGGCCAGCGAATAGAGGGGATCCAAGCGGATGGCATGCCGGTACTGTTGGATTGCACCGGGAATGTCTCCTGTTTTCATCAGGCAGAGGCCCAAGCCGAGATAAGCTTCTGAGAAATCAGGACTTATTTGAATGGCGGCTTGAAATTCGTCGGCTGCCGCCTTGATGTCCTGCCTAGAGAGCAGGACGAGTCCCAAGTTGTGATGAGTGATGGCTTCATTGGAAGCCTTCAGAGTTCCAGAGAGTCGGGGTTCGATGGAGGCCGCATATCCTTCTTCCGAGAGAGGAATGTGGACCTCATGATTTGCAGAAACGGCGGACACACCCAGGTGGAGTGTAATGCATATTGCAAGGAGGGGTACAGGCGGTGGGATGGTCACAAGGGACTGAAATCGGCGACCGAGAAACCGTCGGCTCTTCATAGCTCTGAGAGAAACGAGGTGGATTCTTTTGTCGGGCTCTGTGTTTGGTGGAGTTGCGCTTCCAGGGAATGGATTCGACTTCCTTGCGCGGTGACCGTTTCCTGTAACTGCTGCACTTGACGGGACCGCCTGATGCGAGGACCGATGGACGCGATGAGTGCCAGAATTGCGCCGATCGCGAGCCCGCCGAGGATAACCAGCACCAGGGAAGTCTGATATTCGAAGAAAAGTAATCGGATCGTCACCGCTTCCGTATTTTGCAAGGAAAAGGCCACTGCTACCAGTGCCAGAATCAGTGAGATGAGAAGCGTGCTCATAGGGTGCTTTGCCTGCCAGCCACACAGCGAAAAATCATATCACATGTGATTGAGAAAAACACATTCCGCGCTTCGCGAAAGTGACCTCATTGCGGGAGATCCGTTTGCGAGGGACGCAGCTCCCGACTCGGTACTCCCTAAGCTGCCATCGACCGAATGCCCCAGTAAGGGAGCAGCGACTGAGCTGTTGTTCCTTGGCCAAACCGATGATGCCGGGAGCGGATTCGCCTATCGAAAGAATCCTCCACCTGTTCCCCTGGACTCGTCGTACCGATATTCGAGGCGGCGACGAGGCACTGAGGGAGGGCGCGAATGCGGTACTCCAACGTCGTCGTCACCGCGCGCAGACCTACTCTGATCCTGAAACTCTGCCATTTTAATCCGAATATACTTCCGGACGAATTGCCACGCTCCAGGGATCCGACGCCTTCCAATACGCATAGAAGGCCGTCGCCGTCCCAAACGTGCGGGGATGGCCGGCTTATTCCGCTGCTTTTTCAGCTCCGATGTCATAGGCGAAGGCGAGCGTGAGACGATCCTGCTTCCATTCGATGATGCTGTCGGAAAGAAAACGCCAAATCCTTAGAGAGGTCTCGAATCGGTCGGTCCATAATAGAGCTTCTCGGTGAAAGTGACACCGTTGTCTGCCAAGTAAGATACCTGGGTGCCATAACTGAATTGATTGTTCGGATGAGACAGATAATTGTAACCGTTGATGATGTAGAAGTTCGTCTGCAGACGGTGCGTCACCGCGCATTCGGCGGCCATGCCGAACATAGTAGGGGGCCTTATCAGCCATAGCCTGGTGTCTTGAATATGCTCTCCTCTCACGAGGATGGTTTTCATGAATGTCCCTAACTGTCCTAAGCAGGCCCAAGCAGGGTACTTCCCCATATGCACTTATACCGGTATGGTTAGACGAGTGCGGAGTTGAAAAAAATGGTAGGTATAAATAAGTGATTGCTCATGGTTACTGGATGGGCTGCGAAACTCGGCCTGAGTCCGAAGTCATCCAGCGGACCCTGCAAAAGGGACAGATCCTCGTGCAGTTGTCTATTCGTTCCCTTGCTGTTGTACCTGAATACATCTGATCACATCTGAATACATCTGACTCATTCCCTTGATCCAACCAGGACGATATGGTCAGCACCCTTATGTTTGGATGAAATGAAGGACACGAATGACGCCCATGTGGTTATAGGAAGGCTCAGAAAGTGATGTCAGCTTGCAAACTATTCGATGTGCATTCTGGAGAGAGAAAGAATCTAAGGGCTCGGGAGTCTTTTTGATTCTGCACCAGAGGAATGTTGTGGCTCTCTACTTGACGTAGACCACGCCAGGAAGGTCCTTCAGATCCGCATCGCCCGTGACCAGCTCGGCTTCTTGGTCCTGGGCGGTTGCATACACAATCGCATCGGCCATTGCCAAACCGTGCCGCAGACTTACATCCGCAGCCAGAAATGCGATCGATTCCGTCAAGTGAACCACTTGGGTCGTGTTGAGCCGCCCCGCGAATAATAACGCCGTCTCCTCCCCTCGTTCCCGCTTGATCTTCTTGTAGACCTCATACAACACAATGG
>JBDTSF010000330.1:0-5632 GCA_039931295.1 Nitrospirota bacterium
CGATTCGTGCAATCTGCCGCTTTGTAACAATCGACGCACAGATCGCCAGGCCCCAAAAGCCAGATACGCGCGAAGGCGCCGTCGAGCTCGTCAACTAATCCTTGTGTGATAGTGGACAGCACCTGCTGCAGATCCAGACTCGAGGCCATCTGGAGCGTGATCCGCTCCAACACATTGTGAGATGATGGGGAAGGAACCGAAGAAGAGGAACTGTCCATCGTGTGCTCTCCAAACCGGCTCTCACCAGGCTCGGAGGACGATAAGGACCTTGCAGAAGATTGTCAATCAGCTGAACTGATCCCACGTATCGCACTGTTTAATTGCCCAGAACACCGCTTCTTTGAGCTTCCTCAACGTCATGTTCTCCGGATCGCGCAGGGCTGCCAGCTTCTTATCGAGATCGTAGAGCGGTTGGATCGATCGTTTATCCGGAATCTTGCCCAGCGACCAGGCCACTTCCGTCAGCACAGACCAGTCTGTCTTGGGATCTCCCAGCTTGGCGAGCAACGGCAGCACTACGGACGCATCGCCGTGCATCCCACCCAATTGCCCCAAACCCTTGGCTGCCGCCGCCTGCAATTCAAGCTGAGGAGACGTGCTCATGATGTCGGCCAACAACGGAATGCCTTCTTTACCGAGATTGCTCATGGCCCCAATCGCTTGCTTCGCCAGATCACGATCTTTGAGCGCCTCCCTCAACTTCGGCAAGGCCTCATCGGCTTGCATCTCGCCTAAGAGAGAAAGGATTTTGATCTTTTTGGCCTGCGGCGTATCGGATCGATCGAGTAATTTTAATAGGCGCTCCGGCTGGCCCCATTCGGCAGCCAACAACAAGGGAAACTCGTACGTTTCGAGCGCCTCCCTCAATTTGCTCATCGCATAGGTTCCAGGATCTCCCGCGTTGGCCGATTGTGCGGCTTGTCCAGCATCTTCAAACTCAGTTCGCACTTCTTTTTGCCATTTCACCTTCATGTTGCCGAGAAGATAGGTCATCTGGCAGGCGGGGCCTTTCCACAGCCGAGACGGGGCATCTGGCAAATCCGCATCGCCACCGGAAGCCGTCGTGCCTTCCCATATTTTCCGCTGTTCACATTTAACTTTGATCACCACGTCATGGGGTTTGTTGGCTTCACCCACGACCGTATACCCCAGTTCGCCCATCCGGCGGGCGACAAGCACGGCAATCGGCGCAGCATCAACAGCTCCCTGGTCTGTGAGTGCAATCGCGTCAATGCGCACGGTCTGAATCTTATCCAGCAGTGCTTTCTGCTCTGGCGTGAAATAGTCCCGGTAGGCCCATGAGGGAAGAGAGAGGAGTGCCACAATACCTATCGCCAGAATCGAGCGCAGTAGAGCCATCCGCATGGTGCACCTCTTCACAGATACGCCGATGATGAATCACATGTGTCGCCTGATTATACTCTTCATTGAAGGCTGAGGTTCACCCGTCTACGCAGGAAGCCAAGCGGTCAAGCCATGGGGCTCCACTTCGCCTGCATCGGGTACAGACGCTTCTGTGGTAACCGCCGACATGACGCCTTTGCTCTGAATCAACGGGACAAAGCATCTTCCCGATCGAAACTGTCGCGAAACCCCTGATAAATGGCACCCTCCGCAATCCACTCCACGGGATCGAGGGGGAGGAGCATCATCCCAGGTAAAGAAGAATGCTAACCGTCCGAGGACGCCATGAGCACACTCGTCCACCCTGCAGGAGTATGGGTTGACAGTGGTATGCATCCAACGGTACAAAATACCAACAGGAACCTGTCTTTTCGTTTCTGTGCATATCGTACTGAAATCAGCTCCTGCATGCCCCACCCTGCGAGAGTGGCGGAACTGGCAGACGCGCGAGACTTAGGATCTCGTGGGTAACCGTGGGGGTTCAAGTCCCCCCTCTCGCACCAGGCCCCGACCGGTGATCCGGCGACGGCTCGGCGATACGCGCAAGGCATCTTACAAAGAACGAGGGTATGCACCAGCTATGAAAATGGAAATGACTGAACTCGGACCAATGAAGCGGGCCCTCAAGATTGAGGTGCCTGCAGAGGAAGTGACTCAACGGATTACCCGTGCTTATGTCGACTTGAACCGCCAGGTCAGCATCCCTGGATTTCGCCCCGGTAAGGTCCCCGTGGCCCTGCTGGAGAAACGATACGCCAAAACCGTGGAAGAGGATGTGATCCGAGCCCTCGTGCCGGACTTCTATGAGAAAGCCGTCCGTCAAGCGGGAATTGTCCCGGTCCACGTTGAAATTCCCCCGCTGGACCGAGTTAAGATTAAGAAGAATGAACCCTTTACGTTTACTGCAACCGTCGAGATCAGGCCGACTATCGAGTTGCGGGACTATAAAGCGCCCAGCCCGATCTCGCTCAAGCCCGACAAGCGCACCGTCACCGACGAGCAGCTCGACCGAGGCCTGGAGGTCTTGCGCGAGCAACAGTCCCGCCTTGAAGCGACTCCTCCAGGCCACACCATCGTGGACGGGGACTACATCGTGTTGGATCTACAAGGCACACTCGACGGATCCCCGCTGGAAGGAACGAAGAAAGAAGGTCAACTCCACAAGGTTGGATCGCACGCGGCTGTCTTGGGCTTGGAAATTGACTCACATATCGGAGGGAAAAATGAGGGCGACGTGCTCGAAATTCCCCAGCCATATCCAGCCGGCCATCCCGATCCTCGCGTGGCCGGCAAGACTGTCCTGTTTACGCTGACGATCAAATCCGTCAAGGAAAAGAAACTGCCGGCCCTGGATGATGAATTTGCCAAAGACTGTGGTCCCTACACCTCGCTCCAGGAAATTAAAGACAAACTGCGCGGAGGGATGGAGCAGGCGCTGAAGCGCGAGATCGAAGACAATTATAAAGATACGATCGTCAAGCGGCTCATGGACACCCATCACTTCGACCTCCCGGAAACCCTGGTTGAGCGTGAGCTGGAAGCCATCATCCGCCAACACGTGCAGCAACAACAGCAGCGGAAAGGTGGCGCCCAGGAGCAACCTGCCACGGAAGATCTTACAAAGCTTCGCGAAGAACATCGGGAAGAAGCGGCGCGGCGCGTGAAGGTCAGTCTGGTCCTAGAGACGATCGCCGAGAAAGAGGGACTGACCGTCACGCAAGAGGATTTCAATTCCGAAATCATGCGGTTGGCATCCGAACTCAAAATGCCGGCTGCCGATCTCGTCAAGATGATCAAAGCCGGAGGACAAGAGTCCATCGATGATTTACGCACCAGAATTTTGGTGGATAAGGCCTTAGATTTCGTATACCGCAATGCAGTGATTCAGGGATAGTACCGAACGGTCCGGGGTTTCCTTGACCGATTGTTCAAGAAGTTTTAACAGACTGAGAGAAAATCTGTGAGCACGCAGGGTGCTCAGAAAGTCCGCCCAGCAAGGCCGCAGCGAGTGAAGACCGGAGGCGTACCCTCTGGGGTACGTTGAGGATCTGAACGACGCGAGAACGAAGCTGGCGGATTTTTTCAGCGCCCTGCCACGAGGAAAGGAACGACCTGCATGCTTGTCCCCATTGTGATCGAAACGACTAACCGAGGCGAACGGGCGTACGACATTTATTCCCGCCTTCTGAAAGACCGGATCATTTTCCTCGGCGCGCCGATCGACGATATCTTTGCCAACCTGATTATTGCCCAGCTCCTATTCCTCGAAGCGGAAGATCCTGAAAAGGATATCAATCTTTACGTCAACTCTCCTGGGGGAAGCGTCACCGCAGGATTGGGGATTTATGACACCATGCAGTATGTCAAACCCCCGATCAACACCATCTGCCTGGGCCAAGCCGCCAGCATGGGAGCCTTTTTGCTCACGGCCGGAACGAAAGGCAAGCGATTCGCCCTGCCGAATGCGAGGGTCATGATTCACCAGCCCATGGGTGGATTTTCAGGGCAAGCCACAGAAATCGATATTCATGCCAGAGAGATCTTGAAAATCCGCGAGCGGCTCAATGAGATCATGGCGAAACATACCGGCCAGCCTCTGGAGAAGATATCCCAGGACACTGAGCGGGACTACTTCATGTCGGCAGAAGAAGCGAAACGGTACGGTCTCATCGACGAAGTTATCACCAGGCCCCCGAAGCTGCTCAAGGCCGTCACTGGCGACGCAGGGAAAGACGCGGCGAAGGACAAGTAACAGAGGAGGACTCATGGCGAAGCCGGATAAGATGGATCGACATCTCCGTTGCTCGTTCTGCGGAAAAAGCCGCGACGAGGTCCGTAAATTGATTGCCGGGCCCACCGTCTACATCTGTGACGAATGTGTGAATCTCTGTAACGATATCATTGCCGAAGATTGGGAAGAGGCCAAAGAGGAGATCTCGTCGAAACTCAAAAAGCCAGTGGAAATTAAACACCACTTGGATCAATACGTCGTGGGACAGGAGCGCGCAAAGAAAATTCTCGCGGTGGCCGTTCATAACCACTACAAGCGAATCTCATCCAAAGACAAAGACGTTGATGAGGTGCAACTCCAGAAGGGCAACATCCTCATGCTGGGGCCCACAGGCACGGGGAAGACGCTGTTGGCCCAGACTCTGGCGAAATACTTGGACGTCCCCTTCACACTGGCCGATGCCACGACCCTCACGGAAGCAGGGTATGTCGGCGAAGACGTCGAAAATATCATCCTTAAGCTTTTGCAAGCAGCCGACTACGATGTGGAGCGGGCCGAGCGTGGCATTGTCTACATCGATGAAATCGACAAGATCAGCCGCAAGAGCGATAGTCCATCCATCACACGCGACGTCTCCGGCGAAGGGGTCCAACAGGCACTACTCAAGCTCATTGAAGGAACCGTCGCCAACGTGCCGCCTCAAGGCGGGCGCAAGCATCCGCACCAAGAATTCATTCAAGTCAATACAAGCAACATCCTGTTCATCTGCGGCGGGGCGTTCGTCGGGCTGGAGCACATTATCGAGCAACGCCTCAATCGAAAGGCGATGGGATTCGGAGCCGAAGTTCGCGGACGAGGCGATGTGCGGCTCGGCGAACTGTTCGCGAGAGTCCAGCCGGAGGATTTTCTCAAGTACGGATTGATACCGGAGTTCGTCGGTCGGCTGCCGGTCGTCGCCACCCTGGAAGAGCTGGATGAACGCGCCCTCATTCGAATCTTGACCGAGCCGAAAAATGCGCTCACGAAACAGTATGAAAAGTTGCTCTCCTTTGAGAGAGTGAAGCTCAAGTTCACGGATGGCGCGCTCGGGGCAATCGCACGGAAAGCCTTTCACCAGAAAACAGGCGCTCGAGGACTGCGTGCCATCCTTGAAGACGTGATGCTGGATGTGATGTATGATGCTCCTTCTCAGAAGCAGATCAAGGAGGTCCTCATCACTGAGGATGCCATCCTCGGCAAACACGCCCCTATCCGAATCTTCGAACAAGATAAGGACGCGAAGACCGCCTAAGTCATTATAATTATAGATTTTTTTTACTAACGGAACGATTACTTCATATCCTCCGGGCCAGGGTTACCCTGGCCCGGACTTCTCTTCCCCCTTCTTCCCTTCTCGAATGCTCTCTACTCCGTTTTCCTCTCTAGCCGTCTGCTGAAAAAGTCCGCCAGCGGCGTTCTCACATCGCTCAGAGGCTCAACGTACCGAAGCGTACGCCT
>JBDTSF010000331.1:0-3491 GCA_039931295.1 Nitrospirota bacterium
CTAAAACATTTAGTATCACCGGTTGGCGCATCGGCTACAGTGTCGCATCGGCGCGGTGGGCACAGGCGATTGGCGCCATGAACGACTTGCTCTATGTCTGTGCCCCGACGCCGTTACAGGCGGGAGTGGCGGTGGGCATCCAGGAACTTCCTGGTTCGTTCTATCACGAGCTCGCACGCGATTATCAGCGGAAACGCGATCGGTTCTGCCAGGCCTTGGCCAACGCTGGTCTGCCGCCATCAATTCCACAGGGTGCATATTATGTGCTGGCCGATGCGTCGCGTCTACCTGGCGTAATGGGAAAAGAGCGGGCGATGTTTCTCCTTGAGACGATCGGCTTGGCCGGCGTGCCGGGGGAAGCCTTCTTTGCGGGGACAGAGGGGAATCGGTTCATTCGATTCAGCTATGCGAAAATTGACTCCGATATTGATGACGCATGCCGGCGGCTTGCGAGGCTTGGCTAACAGGCTTGAAGATTGACGCTGAGGTCAACGCTGAACAGGAATGAATCTCATCTTCCGTCAGTCTTGGTTTTGAGCTCAGCCTGATTTGCGCCTGTTGCTCGACGAGCGGGTGAACAGTCGCTATGATTGGAGAAGCAGGCACCATGAAGAGCTTCTCGCGCCATAGCCGATGATCGGCAGGAATTCTTATGGAAGGACGTAAGCATACCCGTTTTGCGGTACAACTTCCTGTCTCGTTTAGCGGAGACAGTTTTTCCGAGGAGGGCACGATCTTGAATGTGTCCGCGGAGGGTTGCGCGATCACGTCGGACACCGTCCCTGGCGCCGGAGTCTATCTACAATTGACGATGTATCTCCGTGAGCGAGAGGAACCGATCCAGATCGATCTGGCCGCTGTCCGATGGGTTTCGGCAGCGAGGTTCGGTGTTGAGTTTATTAAAATTCGTCCTGAGGCGGGTGAACAGTTAAAGAAATTCGTCAAGACGATGGAATTGACGACCTGAGCGGAGGGGGCCGGGCCGAGATTCGAGTGGCTATTTCATGGCGACGCTTCGAACTTGTTCATAGGTGGTCAGGCCTGCGAGTATTTTCAGAATTCCATCCTGTACAAGTGTTACCATCCCTTCCTTTGCGGCCAGGCCCTGCAACTCCGCCGTTTTGGCGCGGTTCTGGATCAGGTTTCGCAGATCCTCAGACCTGCATAAGAGTTCGTGCAAGGCGACCCGACCCTTGAGGCCTGTCTGGTTACAGGTCTCACATCCACGCCCTCGATAGAGTTGAAAGTCCTCCCGATAGCTCACCCCCAGCGTTTCCCAGACCTGTTTGCCGTAGCAATGTGCCAGTCTATCGTACTCTTGCGCCGGTGGATGGTACGGCTCTTTACAATTGACGCAGATTCGCTTGCAGAGGCGTTGGGCGAGCACTCCTTGCATGGCATCGGCGAAGTTGAAGGGGTCGCATCCCAGGTCGAGGAGGCGGACCACCGTCTCGACCGCCCCATTTGTGTGCAATGTGCTCAAGACTAGGTGCCCGGTCAGCGAGGCTTCGATGGCCACATCAGCGGTTTCCCTATCCCTCATCTCCCCGATCATGATGACATCCGGGTCGGCGCGTAAGAACGACCGCATGGCAGCGGCAAAGGTAAATCCAATTTTTGGATGAACCTGCACCTGCCTGAGGCCTTCTTGGGTGATCTCGATAGGGTCTTCCGCCGTCCAGATTTTCCGTTCGTCTGTGTTGAGATGGTGGAGCAGGGCGTGCAGAGTTGTGGTCTTTCCGGATCCGGTAGGGCCCACGCACAAGATCATTCCGTGCGGTTTCTCCACGATTTCCAACAGCTTCGTGAGCGTGGCTGGAGCAAACTCCATGGCATCGAGAGGAAGGGGTTCCTTCGCTGAGAGCAATCGCATGACCACGTCTTCATTGTTCCCGGCAGTGGGCACGGTCGCCACGCGCAGCTCGATTTCTCTATCCTGGTTCAGCTTGAACCTGATTTTCCCGTCCTGCGGTTTCCGGCGTTCGGAAATATCCAGATTGGACATGATCTTGATACGGGACACCAAGGCTCGGCGATAGATCGCGGGAATCCGCATGTAGGTGGAACAGGTGCCATCCACGCGAAAACGAATGGCCGTTTCCTTGCGATCCGAGTACGGTTCGATATGGATATCGGACGCTTCGTGCCGGTAAGCTTCGACAATGATCTGGTGCGCGAGTCGAACGATCGCAGAATCGTTCTCGTCAATCCCGTCAGAGTCGGTGTCGCCCAGCTGCTCCTGGTGCGCGTCGTTGACCAGCTCGCCCAGTGTGTCCGAGATGGATCCGCTGTCGGTGTCTCCGATCGTGGCGTTGAGGAACCGCTCAATGTCACACCGCAGGCCCAAGGCATACCGAATCGTCAGGCCAGGGAAGGCGCGTTGGATGTCATGACCTCTACTGAGATCATGTGGGTTGTCGATGAGGACATCCAGGATGTCACCCTGCTGCTTCAGTGGGAGCCAGTGATGCTTGCGAAGGTAATCGTGACTGAGATTATTGAGGAGTTGGGGGTTTGCCAGGGTCCGTTCGTCGTAGGGAATATAGGGGCAATCGAAAAACGTACTCAATGTCTTGCCGAGCGCCGATTTCGGGACTCGATACTTTTTGATCAACACACCTTCTAAATCGGTCTGTCCTCCCTGAGACTCCTGAACCGCTTTCACCAGATCCGCCTGACGGATGAAGCCTTCATGGATCAGGGGGTCGTAGGCACGCGGTTCGATGGTTCGGTGGGCCAGGTTCTGCATGGTTCCTATTTGTATAGACGCAGGAGTGAGTAAGTGCCTGTTCTCACTCCTGTCAGTATAGAAGTATTTTGATCGTTCTCAACGAATATCAAAAAAGAGGCGAGATTCTTGAGGACTACGTGGGCATAGGCGTCGGCAATGAGCGTATGGAGGGAATGATGCGCTAAGGAACGGCTTGTTCCCGATCTGATGTTGAGCCGGCACGTCCGGCATGAGCCTTGAGGGTAGCGTGCAGGTTCTTATCGGCGGCAGCGATGGCTCCCCGAAACCTCGGTGTCGGTTGATTGAAGACAAAGGGTTTTCCGTCCGCGTCGGTGACGCCGCCGCCACTTTCTTCGATGAGTAGGACTCCCGCTGCGAGGTCCCATTCATTGAGTGGCTCGATGGTCAAGGCAGCTTGGATGCGGCCCGAAGCAACTAGGGCCAGCGCATTGGCGATGGAATGCATCGGACGGCACCGAGTGGTCTCGGCAAGTGTTGACCATCGGCCGATCCGGAACTCCCACGCATTGACCAGGATAGCGGGCTTTGGGTCATAAGCGGGGGATGGGGTGATACGCGTGCCGTTCAAGAATAATCCGCCGCCGCGCACTGCGGTGAAGAGTTCGTCGGTTGAGGGGTTCAGGATCGCGGCGACGACCGGTATGCCTCGTTCTATCAATGCGACTGAGATGCAAAACTCCGGTATCCGGTTCACGAGGGCCTTCGTGCCGTCGATCGGGTCTACAATCCAGACGCGCTG
>JBDTSF010000332.1:0-37935 GCA_039931295.1 Nitrospirota bacterium
ATTATTCATCTGGTGTCTCCCTTCTGTGTGATGTCTGGTTGGAGCGTGACGCCATTTAAAATGGTGCTCCGCGCCCTCTTCGCAGCCGGCTCGCTCCTCAACCACTATTCTTGGAGCTGGCCGGTTGGCGTTCATGCTTCTCTCGATGTTAAAGGATACACGTTCCTTAAAGAGAAAACACTCAGCCTGAACAGGAGTGGCGATCCCATGTGTCGGTTACTTCGAGGCGATGCGCATGCGTATGACGTCGGTTGGACTGCCACAGGTTGATGTGTCGTAGCAGGATTACACGGTCACCCCCCACAGCCCTTCATGGCCGGCACCCGCATCCCTGCAGGATACCTTCGTTGTCTCTGTGGGGATGAACAGCACTGTGCTTTTCGCCAGGTTATCCTGGTCGATCACGGTGAGTTGGTACCCGGTGACCTTCGAGTCGATCACCTTATCCCACCCAAAGCTGCATTGCGGTTCGACGGTCGTCGGCGCCTGCGTCGATGGGGTTGCACAGCCAAGGCTCATAAGCAGTGAGATCATGAGCAGACACGCTGCGTGTATTGATAAGATGGCGTGAGGCTTCATCAAGTGCGTCCAGGCACAAAGTGTGCTGGGTTTTGGAGCAGCTCACAGACGGAATACACGGAGGGTTGTCCTGGTTTCCAGTAATCATAGGCAGAAGGGCCTTCTCTTGTATGTCCGTGATGGCGCGGGGTTAGATCTGCGAGGCGGGATTACGAGCGGGAGGAAGGGCAGAAGGAGGGTTCTGCATGGCCATGTCTGACGCGATGTCGAGTGAGGAGGTTCAGGCTGCTTGGGCGAAGCTGACCGAGGAGATTCGTACAGGGGTTCTGCTGACACTCAGGACCGGCCGACCGTTTGGGTCGCATGTGCCCTACGTCTTCGGTGAACACTGGTCGCGCGCCTATATGCATGTGAGTTGTTTGGCGCTGCATACTGAACATCTGCTACGCGACCCTCACGTAGGGCTGTTTGTCTCAGAACCGGATCGGCCAGGAAAGAACCCCTTGGCTCTGCGGCGGATGAATCTTCAAGGTGAGGCGTCGTTACTGGACGTCGGGGCACCGGGCTATCTTGCAGTGAAGGAGCGTTATCTCGCCCGCTTTCCTCAATCGGCCATGATGTTTGGTTTCGCAGATTTTGCCCTCTGGGAATTGCGGCTACAAGACGCACATTTGGTGTTAGGGTTTGGGCAAGCTTACCTCTCAAATGCGACGGCTCCTCTTGCTTGGCTCCATCAGAGACCTGATCAGAAGGGCGGGTAGTGGCATTATGGTTCGTTCTCAGCCGAGGATCGGTAGGTCAAATAGAGCGCGATACTCCCGATTAGTGCAATGATCAGGCTTGCGGCGAATATGGTGGAAAAACTCAGTGGAGTAATATAGCGGTGGTAGAGAAGGGGGAGGAGAATTGGGGCTACCACGGCCGCAGCGAGGCCTAGTATGTGACGTTTCAGATAGATCGGTTCGCCTGGCTTACGCCTCATGTCCGACGAGTTCCCTCAGATATTTCCTCCACATTTTTCTACTGTTCCCTTGGGGTGGGCGAGCGCGTCACAATTCTCGACACTTCTCTCTAAAGGAGTGGCCAAGGCGGCCCTTTACTGCGCGCATCGAACGAGCACTTTCTGAATGTGCGCGTTCTGCGAGCAAGAAGGGCTCCTGGCCACTCCTTCCCTCTTTCTATTTCACAAGAAACGGTCTTGAACTTTCTCCTGAGGCGGTGGTGACGGTGAGGAGGACCAGGCCTTTCTTCCCACCGCTTGGCACGGTCGTTGCGATGCTGTCATTCGTCTGACGAAACTGAGCGGGGTGGCCTGGGCCGAACGAGACACCTCGCATACAGGCTGCTTCACCGAAATTGGTTCCCGTAATGGTGACCTTTTCTCCCGCTTTCCCTTGGTCAGGTGAGAGCTTGTTGAGTGTTGGGGCTTCACCGAAACAGGATGGAGCTTTTCCGGCGATCTCTGCCGTGGAAAATTTTTTCGCGGGTGCTTGTGGGGCAGGTGTGTGTGGGCGCCCCTGTGCCGGTTTGCTGGCCTTCTTCTCCTGCTTGACTGGTTCGGCAGCTGAGCTGACGACTGGGGTAATCGCCGCCAGACCTAGTGCTAGTATTGCGATTGCGACTGTGATTATGGAACCTGCTGCTGAAGACATGGACACCCTCCGATTGTTTACTACGCCCACAGACGTTTCATCGATCGCCTGGTGTGTTGATGTGTCATTAATCTTCGATCGTGGAAATATCGCCAACGTCCTGCCCGAGCTCTTTCGCTTTGAGTACTCGCCGCATGATTTTACCAGAACGAGTTTTAGGGAGCGAAGGCACGATGTCGATTTCTGACGGCACGGCGATCTTGCCCAATTCCTGCAGCACTTGATCCTTAATCGACTGGATCAGGGCGGGACTGTCCACTTCCCCCTGCTTCAAAATGACGAAGGCCTTGATGGACTCGCCGACGAGTTTATGAGGTTTGCCGATCACGGCCGCTTCTGCCACGGCTGGGTGGCTGACCAGCGCACTTTCTACCTCAGCGGTGCCGAGCCGGTTTCCAGCTACTTTGATCACGTCGTCGGCACGGCCCATGAACCACATGTACCCGTCTGCATCTTTGTGGCAGATGTCGCCGGCGGTGTAACAGTTCGGGATCGTGTTCCAATAGGCTTTGTAGCGTTCCGGATCTTTGTAGATGGTCCGCATCATCGAAGGCCAGGGCTTCTTGATGACGGCAAAACCGCCGGCGTTGGGGGGGAGGCTGTTGCCTTGGTTGTCCACGACATCGGCTTCGATGCCGAGAAAGGGCCTGGTTGCGGAGCCTGGCTTCAAGGGGACAGTCGGCAAAGGGGTAATCAGGATTGAGCCTGTTTCGGTTTGCCACCAGGTGTCCATGATCGGTTTATTTCCCCCGGCTGCGCGATGGAACCATTCCCAGGCTTCCGGGTTGATCGGCTCGCCTACGCTGCCAAGGATGCGAAGGGTGGAGAGATCGTATTTCTTGGGCCAGTCTTCTCCGTAACGCATGAGCAGACGAATGGCGGTGGGAGTCGTATAGAAAATCGAGACACCGTAGCGTTCAATCAAATCCCACCAGCGGCCAGGGTTCGGATAGTCCGGTTTCCCCTCAGCTGTGAGTATCGTGGCTCCATTGAGGAGGGGGCCATATACGATGTAACTGTGGCCGGTCACCCAGCCGGGGTCGGCGACACAAAAGTAGACATCGTCTTCCTTGAGATCGAAGACGTATTTCGTGGTGATGTAGGTCCCGACCATGTAGCCGCCGTGGACATGGACCACGCCTTTGGGTTTGCCGGTCGTGCCTGATGTGTAGAGAATGTACAAGGGATGTTCTGCGTCGAGAGGCTCGGCTTCGCAGACCGCTTTCTCGCCCTTGACCCAGTCGTGCCAATCGATGTCTTTTGGCGCGGATAAGCTCACATATGGAATCTGACGCCGTAAGACCACGACATGTTCGACCGTGGGGGAATTCGCAACGGCTTGGTCGACCACTGGCTTGAGGTTGAGGACCTTTCCCCTATCAAACCCGACGTCAGCCGTAATGACCAGCTTGGACTCGGCATCCTGAATGCGGTTTGCGAGGGCCGGGGCGCTGAACCCAGAATATACGACACTATGGATGAGGCCGATGCGGGCGCAGGCGAGCATGGCGATGATCTGTTCGGGAACTTTCGGCAGGTAGATCGTGACTCGGTCGCCCTTCGTGAGCCCAAGTTTCTTGAGCGCATTTGCGCAACGATTGACCTGACGGTAGAGTTCGCCATAGGTGATGACCCGTTCCTGGTCGTTTTCACCGACCCAGATGACGGCAACTTTGTTCTTGCGCCAGGTTTTGACGTGACGATCCAGACAGTTATAGGCAATGTTGCAGGTGGCGCCTACGAACCACTTAGCCCAGGGGTAATTCCATTCCAGCACCTTGGTCCAGGGGGAGAACCACTCAAGTTCCTTCGCGACATCGCTCCAGAAGCCTTCAGGGTCGGCAATGGATTTCTTGTAGGCGCTCTCGTAGTCCTGAATATGGGCCACAGCTTTGGTTTCAGCCGTAGGCTGATAGACACGGCTTTCCTTGAGGAGGGTATCGATGTTGTCTGCCATGGCGCGGAGACTCCTTACGGTCAAGGTAGATCAAGGGGAAGCGACTCGCGCTCATTATGCTGGAGGGGCGGGGGGAACTCAACTGTACCTGCAGGATGCTCAAAAAGGCCGTCCAGCAAGGCCGCAGCGAGTGAAGGCCCGGAGGCGTACCCTCTGGGGTACGTTGAGGGTCTGAACGATGCGAGAACGCCGCTGGCGGACTTTTTCAGCGTCCTGCTCGACCTCGGTCTGCCGTTTCTTGACAGTGGCGCTAAGGCGAGAGTACGGTAAATTTATTGCGCGCCACACACTGAGACCGGTCTAACTGATGTTGCCGATCGCTTCCCAACGACTGCGGCTTTTCCTTGTTTCGTTTCTCACCTCTGTACTGGTCGCGACGTGCTGTCTGCCGGCGGCATTTGCCCAATTGGGCAAGCCGGAAGGGCTGTACTACAAGTCGTGGGCCATTGTCATTGGAGTAGAGAACTATCTCCTGGCTCCGAAAATTCCCGGCGCGATCGAGGAGGCCAAAACGGTGGCCCAGGCGTTCCGTCAACTGGGTTTTGATGAGGTGGTTGAACTCTATGACAAGGATGCGAGCGCTCGCCGCCTGCAGCAGACGCTGTCGGATTTTTTGCCCCGTAAGATTGGGCGATATGATCGGCTTGTGATCTATTTCGCCGGACATGCGGGTGTCACGCAAGATCTTGACGGCAAGGAACTTGGGTATCTCGTTCCCTGGGATGCGCAGAGGGAGAATGTGTCCAAATCGGTGACGTTCGAACAGCTCAAAGAATTCAGCCGGCGTAGCGCATCGAAACACACCTTCTTCCTCTTGAACACTGCGGTTCGCGGGTGGGAGGTGAGTACGGTTCAGCCGTTGTCTCTGGAAGGTCGATTGGCTCCGGAAGATGAGACGGAACGGCGAGGAGTGCAAGTGTTGACAGCGGGTGATAAAGGTGAGTCGTTGAGTCAGGAGAATGGGAGAAGTCTGTTCGTGCAGGCACTGATGAACGGACTGAGTGGCATGGCGGATCGTAACAAAAATGGATGGCTCATGGCCTCGGAAGTCGGAGCGTATATACAGCAACAAGTTCTAGGACAGTCGAACGGCGCTCAGCATCCTCTCTTTGTGCAGCTTGAAGGGGAAGGGGATATGGTGTTGCTGGAGGGCCGAAAGGCTGCCTTTACCATGGGAGCCGAGCCCCAGTCACCGGCCGAACGACGACAAGCTGCAAAGATGCAATATGAACGGGCGTTCGCACTTCTTCAAACCGAGAAGTCACCGGAGGAAGCGTTGGAGAGATTGGATAAAGCGCTGGAATACGACCCCACGTTTGGCGACGCCTATGTGCTGAAGAGCTATGTCCGGCTAGAGATCCTGCCGAATCTTGACGATGCATTGTCTGCGGGAAGGTTGGCGGTACAGTATGCTCCGAAGAATCCTGATGCGCAGTATACCCTCGGGTTGATTCACGAAAAGCGCGGGCAGTATGCCGAAGCGGAACGTGCCATGCGAGAGGCGCTGGTGGTCAACCCCAACTATGTCGATGTCTATTTCTCGCTGGGCCTCCTCTACGCCGACAAGATACAGGATCAACCCAAATCGGTCGAGGCCTTCACACGCTATCTCGAACTCGGCGGGAGCCATGCCCGCGCCAGAGCTGCTGTGGCACAGTCAAATTCACCCGCCTCTGTAGTCCCCGCGAAACCCTAGTTGTAACAGGCGGCAACAAACCATTTACTACAAGAGAACTTTGACGGTCTGCCCGTGTGGCATAACAGGACGGTCATCCCGCAGGCTGCTCAAAAAGGTCGTCCCGCAAGGCCGCAGCGAGTGAAGATCCGAAGGCGTACCCTTGCGGTACGTTGAGGGTCTAAACGATGCGAGAACGCCGCTGGCGGGCTTTTTCAGCAGCCTGTTGTTAGGCTCGTTCGCCGCCTTTAAGATACCCCAGCCCAATCTTGACTGCCTTCCGCGTAATTTCTGCCCACCGTGCTTGAGGATATTCAGCGAGGACTGCGGCTGCCTTAGGATCTTGAACTTCAAGATTCAGAATCTTAATGATACCGTCATCAATCTGAATGTCTGCCACGGGCATCCTCCTTTAGCAGGATGCTGAAAAAGTCCGCCAGCGGGGTTCTCGCCTTGAACAGGTCCTCAACGTACCCCAGAGGGTACGCCTGTGGCCTGTTCTTCGGCTGCGGCCTTGCGGGACGACCTTTTTGAGCATCCTGCGGAAATATTTTCCTGTTGAGCCACACAAGCGAAACAGTGAGACGATCGACCATCGACCGTCGGTTTCGTTGACGGAATAGGGGGTGCATGTTAGCATCATTTTGTGTGAATTCTCGAGCCATTGACATCGTTTCACTTTCCTGATCATCACGAAGGAGGCATGCGCATGGATAGGGTACTAGGGTTCAGGTCAAGGTTGGTCGGGGGAGGGGTCGCTATTGCCCTGATGATCGGACTTGTTGCCTGCGGTGGTCCTCCGAAGTGGGTGAAGCAAGGGTCAGGGGCGTTCAACGAAAAAGACAGCAAAGCCTTTTATGGCGTCGGGTCTGTGTCTGGTGTTCGGAACGAGCCACTGGCCTGGGACACCGCTGAAAATCGTGCGAGAGCGGAAATCGCCAAGACGTTTGAGACCTATACCGGCTACTTGATGCGTGACTATGCGGCCTCTACGACGGCTGGGGACTTTACCAGGAACACGGAAGAGCAGAATGTCGAGCGGGCGATTAAGACGGTGACGACGACGACCCTAAGCGGCGTGCGCCCTATCGAGCGTTACAAGGACGAAAAAACAGGCACGTTTTATGTGCTGACTAAGCTGAATCTCGAGGAGATGAAGGATAATCTCGAAAAGGCGAAGGAACTCAATGCCCAGGTTCGCGACTACGTCAGGAAGAATGCGGACAAGCTCTTTGAACGCCTTGAAAAAGAAGAAGAGAAGCGGGAGCAACGCTAAGGCTTCCCACTGAGTGACTGCCAATGGCTGCATCTGTGAGGAGGTTTCGCATGATGATAAGGGGTAGAAGGTGGGTGGGGTGTGTGGCGTTGGGGTTGTTGTCCCTATCCGGCTGTGCTCAGGAGACAAGAATAACAAGGGTCGACTCCGGGGTTGTCACCGATCTGAGCGGCCGTTGGAACGATACTGACTCCAGGATCGTTGCGGAGTCCATGGTGAAAGAGGCGTTGGAGTATCCGTGGCTCAACAATTTTTCCAGCTCGAAGCGGCGACAACCGGTAGTCGTTGTCGGAACCATTCAGAACAGCAGCCACGAGCATATCAACGTCAACACGTTTGTGACCGATCTTGAGCGTGAACTGACGAACTCACAAAAAGTGACGTTTGTGGCAGGAAAGGGCGATCGCGAAGAGCTTCGGACCGAACGCAAAGAGCAAGCGATGTATGCGCGGGAGGATACACAGAAAGCGCCAGGGAAAGAGATCGGCGCCGATTACATGATGAAGGGCACGATTGCGACGATCCTCGATGAGGCCGATGGAACAAAGGCGGTGTTCTACCAGGTTGATTTACAGATGGTGGATTTGGAGAACAATGCCAAGGTGTGGTACGGCCAAAAGAAGATTAAGAAAGTCGTCGAAAAGAAACGTTCAATTTTTTAGGTTCCTCGATATCCGTTGAGCCCTCTTGCCTCAAGCCCCACCGTCTGTATCCCAGCACGGTGGGGCTTTTTTATTTCCACCCAGTTCCTCCTTGCTGCACTGGCGATTGTGCTGCTCGTCGGATGCGGCCCCTCAGTCAACCGGTATCTCCTCATCGACGCAAGCCTGCGCGCCCATGACGCTAAGGGAGCCGATGCCATTGTGCAGCAGGCCGAGAAGGAATATGGCAGGGGGAGTCGTGTCCTCTATGGCATGGATCGAGGGATGACCCTTCAACTCGTCGGCGACTATCAGCAGAGCAACGCAGTCTTGGAACTGGCCGAGGAAGAACTTGATCGTCTCTATACACGAAAGATTCGAACGCAGGCGTTCGCGTTCATGACGAATGATACGGCGCTCCCGTACGAGGGTGACCCGTACGAACAGGTGTTGATCAATGTTTTGAAGGCCCTCAACTATGCGGTGTTGGGCCAGTGGCAGGATGCGCTGGTCGAAGCCCGTCGTATCGACCATCGGCTCAATGTCCTATCGGATCGAACACGGGAGAAGAATGCCTATCGAGACGATGGATTTGCGCGTTATCTGAGCGGAATTCTCTACGAGAGCACCGGCGATGTGAATAATGCGTTTATCGCCTATCGAAAGGCCTATGAGACCTTTGATGCCACCCGCGCATGGTCGCAGACGGCTGTTCCGTCTCAGTTGAGGGAAGATTTGTTACGAACGTCCGAGGCCATGCATTTTACTCAGGAATTGGCTGAATACCGCCGGCTGTTTCCTGATACGAAATGGGAAACGAATCAATTGTTACAACAGCTCGCTCAAGTTGTTGTGATCAGTTATAATGGCCGCGCGCCACGCAAGGAGGATCAGTTTTTTGACCTGCCGATTAGCCTCAACGCACTCCAGTTGGTGCTCCTCAACCGCGGGATTATGCAGCAGAACCGACGGTCCAATCAGGCGATGGATACGGTCTTGTATGGGCTAAACGGACGCGTCGTTCGAGTGGCGTTACCAAGACTTGTTCCGCAGAAGACACAGGTATCTGTCGATATGGTACGTCTTATCCCGGACAATGGTGCGCGGATGACGGTGAACACTGAATTGGTGCATAACGTGACCGCCTTGGCGGAGAAGGCGCTCTCGGAACGAATGGCCGCTATTACTGCGAAAGCTCTTGCCCGCGCCGCGACAAAGTTTGCGTTTGCCGAGGGGGCGACGAGAGGGGCTCAGCATGCAGCAGGGAGAGATGCGGCGCCCTGGGTTGGTTTACTCGTTGGGCTGCTGACGAAAGGATTGGCGGTGGCATCGGAAGAAGCCGACACACGAAGTTGGCAGACGTTGCCTGATGAAATTCATCTCGCTCGGGTGTGGGTTCCACCAGGCCGCTATCAGGTTCAGAGCGGGCCAATCGGCGGGCTTCATGACCCGTTAACGTCTGAGACCATGCGGACTCTGTCCCTCGGGCCGGGTGAGACCGCGGTGCTTCTTCAGCGTGTGATGCCATGAGAGACGGATCGATGTTCGTATCTCGAACCGGGATGGTGCTGATAGGGGTGGCCGCACTGTCCGGCTGTGCATGGGTTGGAGGGCACACACAACCAGACTGGATTGAAGGGGTGAGTGCAGCGTATCCGTCCGGGCACTATCTTGTTGGTGTGGGCCAGGCAGAGAGTCGGGCGGCTGCTGAGGATCGTGCCTATGCAGCGGTGGCTCGCATTTTTAAAGCTGAGGTGAGTGCGCATGCAAAGGACTGGGAGTCGTATTTGGTGATCGAGCAGCGAGGACAGAGCAGCGCTGAACGGCGATTAACGCTCGACAATCTGACCCGTGTGTCGACCGACAAGGTATTGGAAAATGTTCAGATCGTCGATCGATGGATCGATGTGCAGAAAGGACTGCATTATGCTTTGGCGGGGATGCATCGGTCTCAGGCGGAGACCTCGTTTATGGAACGGATTACCGATCTCGACCGATCGATCAGCGATGATGTCGAGGAGGCCCATCGTTCTTCGGATAAGCTGGGAAAAGTCAGAGCACTGAGACGCGCTGCGAGGAATCTAGTACTACGGGAGACGTATAACACCGATCTACGTGTGATTCGCCCAAGCGGACAGGGTACCGCCGCGTCCTACCGTGTGAGTGAACTCGCGCATGAACTCGAACAGTTCCTTGCCACGAATCTGGTGCTGGTGATTATGATGGCAGGGGATCAGGCTGAACCGATGCAACGTGCCTTGACGGAGGGATTGTTGAAAGAAGGGCTCACCGTGACGAGTCGGGCTTGGGAAGGGGATCAGTCGATGAACGGTGATTCAGGCGGGTCTTCCCCGGAGCTGCTCGTGCGGGGTGTTGTGCGTGTATGGCCGATCGATGTGCGTGATCCGCAATTCAAGTTTATGCGATGGTGCAGCGATTTCGAAGTTGTGGATGTGACCAGCCGGCGCGTGGTCGGCGCGTTGTCAACAGGTGGAAAGGAGGGCCACCTATCGGAGCGTGAGGCGACAGCCAAAGTTGTGCGCGTCATGCAGGAGACGTTATCGACTCATGTGGCAAAGGCCATAGCGGGCCATGTGTATGGAGAGGTAGAACTGCCGGTACGGGCAAGCCAGCCTGCGGGATGTCCCCGGGACGGATTGGCTTCTACGCCGGCATCAGCACCGCACTAATTCAGAGAGAGGGAGGATATGGGCAAATCGAAGTTAGAAGCAGCACAGACATCAACTCGTGCGCCACGCAGTCGTGGTCGCGGATTGACGGTGACGCAACAGCGGGTTCCCAGTAGCTTGGCGAAACGCCGACTGAATGAGCGGCTCAAGAACGACACGGCTTCGTTTAATCTGGGCAACCTCACCGACAAGTTTCGCAAGGAGGGGTACGACGAGCTACCTCTGGATGAACTCCAAGATCGGCTCTCGAAACTTTCCGGTCCCTTGGCGGCCATCATTCTGAAGGGGAGAGTGTGATCGTATGCCATACTACTATTTTGACTCAACGGCGCTGGTGAAACGATATAGCATGGAACGCGGTACACGCATCATCGGTAGACTGATGGTGAAGCGGGGTAAAGTGGCGATTGTCTCGACGTGGTCTGTGACGGATTTGTATACAGTCCTCGCCAATCGGGCTCACCATGGAGAAATCACCAGAGACGATTGCTACTCGGTGATCCATAAGTTTGAAAGGGATTCTCAGGAGGGCCTCTATAAGTTCATTGCGCCGACGATGCAGACGTTTTTAGCGACCAAAGAGCTTGCGCTGGAGTATCCTGCGCTCCGATCCCCACAGGTTTTACATTTGGCGCTCGCGTTGGAGCTGAAGCCCTTGCGGCTGACCGTTGTCAGCGCAGACACACAATTACTGACGGCCTCTCGCTCGGCGGGACTTCATATCATTAATCCGGAAGACGATTGATGGGCAGGTGCAGGAGTGTTGTCTCGATAGCCAGCGATCATCGCGTCGATGACGGCCATGGAATCCGTGGCGGCGTACAGAATCGCAGGGGATTTCTCTAGACGCGAAGTACCAACGGTGACGGATTAACCTTGTGTTCCCAGTGGGGTCTAGGGGTCTTAGCCCTATATTTGTGCATGTGTCGAGGATGACTTCTGAGAAGAACCTGATCGGCCTAGTGGTCCGTTTCTTCCTCTAGATCCGAGGGGACTTCTTTGTCTGGTCCGATTGAGCGAAGAGCAGAGTTCCAGTGCTGTAGCATTTCTCAAAGCAGTGCGAAGTCGGCGCCGTCACCATCCCCTCCCGCCACGAGCGGATAAGAACGACTCGGTACGACCTGCATTGTTCTTTCTCCCATTTTTCAGAATTGAGGACTTCCTCAGAGGCGTCATATTGGATGCACATGTGTGCTAGTGCCAGCCGAAGAGGGCGATGATTCCTGGTATGGCCACAAAGACTATGGCACACTGCGATGAAGCAGTCTTTCTGTCGGAGTAGACATGGCGATAAAAGAACTATGGCAATTACAGCTGGGGGCATGGCCTATCGGTCCATCCAAGGTTCATTTTCGAGTGTGGGCTCCTTATGCCAAACAGGTTGAGGTCGATCTTTCTGGACCATCGCAGCGTCCAAGCGGCCACCCCGTTCAGTTGAAACCGTGCGAGCTTGGATACTTTGAAGCCACGGTGTGCGGGGTCGAGCCAGGCGCTCGATAGCGCTATGTATTAGATGGCCAGAAGTCACGTCCAGATCCGGCGTCCCGTTTTCAACCAGACGGCGTGCACGGACCCTCTGCGGTCATCGATTCCCGTACGTTCCAGTGGTCCGATGACTGCTGGTCAGGGACCCCGATTGAACGCTTCATTATCTACGAATTGCATGTCGGCACGTTTACCCGAGAGGGGACATTTCAAGCCATCATTCCATTGCTCGAGTATCTGCAGAATGATGTGGGGGTCACGGCAATAGAACTCATGCCGGTTGCCCAATTTCCCGGCGCACGCAACTGGGGATACGATGGCGCGTCTCCCTTCGCAGTCCAATCTTCGTATGGTGGCCCCGACGGTCTTCGAGCCTTCGTCAACGCCTGCCATGAAAGGGGTATCGCCGTCATACTGGATGCCGTGTATAACCATCTCGGACCGGAAGGAAATTATCTGGGCGACTTCGGCCCCTACTTCACGGACCGATACCGAACTCCGTGGGGTTGTGCGATCAACTATGACGGACCGGACAGCGACGAAGTCCGCTCATTCGTCATCAATAATGCGCTCTATTGGGTGACGGAATTTCATATTGACGCTCTCAGGTTAGACGCCATCCATGGTATCTTCGACTGTAGCACTCGTCACATTTTGCGGGAACTGACCGATGCCGTGCATGCTCAAGCCGAGCGGTTGGGCCGGCTCATCCATGTGATTGATGAGAGCGACCTAAATGATGTACGAATCATTACTCCAATTGCCGAAGGCGGCTTTGGCTTGGATGGTCAGTGGAACGACGACTTTCACCATGCTTTGCACACAGTGCTCACGGGCGAGAGAAGAGGATATTACGAGGACTTCGGACGACTTGACCAACTGGCTACGGCACTGAGGGAAGGGTTTGTCTATTCTGGACAGCGATCCTCTTTTCGTCGTCGCCGCCATGGGAGTTCGTCGATTTCCCGCCCTCTCTCACAATTTATCGTCTATTCTCAAAACCACGATCAGGTCGGGAACCGCGCAGAGGGAGAACGTCTCAGCACCTTAGTTCCCCGCGACGCGCTGAAAGTGGCGGCCGCAGCCTGTCTCTTGGCGCCGAATATTCCGCTGCTTTTCATGGGTGAAGAATACGGAGAGACTGCGCCGTTTCTGTACTTCATCGAGCACGGGGATCCCACTCTCGTTGACGCAGTCCGGAAGGGTCGACGCGCTGAATTCGCTTCGTTTGCTTGGGAGGGAGAGCTGCCGGACCCCCAGGATCCTGCAACATTCGAACGCTCACGGGTCCATCCAGGACCGCAGGCACGGGAGGAATGCGGTCAACTCCTGCGCTGGTATCGTCGCCTCATCGGGGTCCGAACATCCGTACCCGCGCTCGGGGCGGCGCAGCGAGACCAACATGAGCATGATATATGGGTTGAGGAAGGGGACCAGATACTGGTTCTTTATCGACGGGTTCTCAACTCACAGGCAGCGCTGGTGATTCTGAGTGTTAATCGGGATCAGATTTCAGTCACGTTACGAAAACCTCTTGGAACATGGGAGTTGATCGTCGCCTCGTGGGATTTAGAGTTCGGAGGATCTGGCCGCAACCATGCTCCTGCCACAGTGGTCATTGGAGAACAGGAGCAAACCATTTCTATGCCGGCTTACAGCGTGGCGGTCTATCTGGAATGCATCCCGTCAATGTAGTCATGGCACCAATGAGCCACCTCACTGAGGCAGGAAGAGTGAGAGCGGTGGGTTGATCAGCAAAGATCAATCGGTGTTTGGTCATCCCTTGCGGGGGTGTTGCGCACTGCCGCATGTTGTTTGCCAGAAAATTTCCGTCTCTATTTTACCCGCGATATCCTCTCCTGAAGCCTCTCGACTTGCGCGCGGTCGCGGTGGAAGTGAGGGTTTACTCGACTATGACCTCCACGGAGTGGTTGACTTTGCTTAGGCGTGACTGACAAGGTTGACAGATCTGGGACGCTGGAACTCCATCTGAAAACATTCGAGGATGAGCGCTTCCAAACAACCCGAGAACCTCACTGAGAATACAATGAACCTCACGGTCTCTCACCCGAAGATTCCCACCGCGACGTACCGGCTTCAGTTTAACAACACCTTCACATTTGTTGATGCCGCTCAGATTGTGCCGTATCTGCATGCGTTAGGCATTACGGATTGTTACGCATCATCCTACTTGATGGCGGTGCCTGGGAGTCCCCACGGCTATGACATTGTCGATCCGACGACGTTGAACCCCGACCTCGGAACCGAACAGGACTTTCAACTCTTTGCTGACTCGCTCGCACAGCACGACATGGGGCAGATTCTCGATGTCGTGCCGAATCATATGGGTATCTCGAAATCATGTAACGCCTGGTGGCAGGATGTCTTGGAGAACGGCCCTAGTGCGCATTACGCGTCGTTCTTCGATATTGATTGGCGGCCTGTCAAGGCCGAGCTGGAAGGAAAAGTGCTTCTGCCTATTTTGGGGGAGCAGTACGGAACCGTCGTGGAGAACCAGGAGATTATCTTGGAATATCACGAAGGACGGTTCTTCTTTCGTTACTTCGATCACCTGCTTCCTGTTGATCCAAAGCACTCAGCGATGATCCTCGCCCTGCGATTGGATGAGTTGATCAGCCTGACGCAGTCGGAAGATCTGCATGTGCAGGAGCTGCAGAGTATCTTGACCGCTCTTCGACACCTGCCCGATCGCAATGAGGCGGATCCTGCCCAGGTTGCAGAGCGTTATCGGGAGAAGGAGATTATCAGGCGGCGACTCTCACGCATCATGAACGAGAGCCACACTGTCCAGAAGTTTATTCAAGATAATATCGCGATCTATAACGGGACAAAGGGAGACTCGAAAAGCTTCGATCTGCTGGATCAACTCCTGAGCTACCAGGTGTATCGACTTGCCTATTGGCGTGTCGCTTCAGAAGAGATCAACTACCGACGTTTCTTCGATATCAATGAGTTGGCAGCCATTCGCATGGAAGATCCTACCGTGTTCCTCTCCTCTCACGAACTTATTCTTCATCTCTTAAAGAATGGAGCGGCCACCGGATTGCGTATCGATCATGTTGATGGATTGTACGACCCTAGCACCTACCTTGGGCAATTACAGACGTGGGCCAACACTAACCTGGCTCCTCGCGCAGGAGAGGCCGAGCGACCGCTTTTTCTTGTCGTCGAAAAAATCCTCACGAAGGAAGAGACACTGCCTGTTCAATGGCCTGTCTATGGTACGACAGGGTACGATTTCCTCACCCTGGTCAATGGGTTGTTTGTGGACGGCTCACATGAACAGGCTTTCAATAGACTCTATGCCCGTTTTATCGGTAACCACCTTTCTTTTGATGACTGCGCCTATGAAAGTAAGCAGCTGATTATGCGAGCGTCCATGTCGAGCGAGATCAACGTGCTTGGGTATCAGCTTAATCATCTCTCGGAAATGAACCGACGATTCAGAGATTTCACGCTGAACAGCCTGATTCACGCCATTCGTGAAATTATCGCCTGTTTTCCTGTCTATAGGACATATGTGACTCCGGGCGAGGAACCGGTGATGGATCAGGATCGGTCATATATCCGGCTGGCGGTTTCCAGGGCTAAGCGCAAGAATCCTGCGCTTAGCGGTCTTGTGTTCGACTTCGTCCAGGACATTCTGCTGAAGCAGGCCAGCTATCACCACGAGCGGGAGCGCCTTGATCAGCTGAGGTTTGCCCTGAAATTTCAGCAGATCACGGGCACGGTCATGGCAAAGGGGGCCGAAGACACGGCCTGTTACGTATATAACCGGCTTGTGTCACTGAACGAGGTCGGTGGCGATCCTCTGCAATTCGGGATTTCGGTGCAGACCTTCCACGAGCGCATGCGTCAGCGTCGGGCGCATTGGCCGGCAAGTATGTGCACAACTTCGACTCACGACACGAAACGTAGCGAAGACGTGCGAGCCAGGATCAATGTCCTTTCAGAAATCCCGCAAGACTGGAAAGCGCGTATCCTTCGATGGAGCGCACTCAACAAAGGGTATAAAACCGAAGTGGACGGGATGCTCGCTCCTGATCGCAACGAGGAATACTTGCTCTATCAAACCTTAATCGGTGCCTGGCCGTTTCATGCAATGGACGAAGACGAATGCAAAAGCTTCAGTGATCGAATTCAGGGCTATATGGCAAAAGCGTTGAAGGAGGCCAAGATTCATACGAGCTGGGTCAATCCAAACCATGCGTATGACCAAGCTGTGCGTGATTTCATTGAACGTATTCTGGTTCGTGCGTCGCCCAACCCGTTCTTGGCAGATTTCCTTCCCTTTCAACGAGAGATCGCGCGTCACGGCGTCTATAACTCGCTTTCGCAAGTGCTTCTGAAAATTGCAGCGCCCGGCATTCCGGATTTTTATCAGGGCGCTGAACTGTGGGATTTCAGCCTGGTCGATCCCGACAACCGTCGGCCGGTGGACTATAAGATGCGAGCCGGTTTCTTGGCTGGCTTTCAGTCAATCCGTGGGATACAAGGATCTGATCAGCGTCGGTTCGTTCAGGAATTGCTTGCGACGGTTTCAGACGGGCGGATAAAAATGTACATGACGATGGTTGGCCTACACTATCGACGTACGCATGCGTCATTGTTCTTAAGCGGGGAATATGTTCCGCTCAAGGTCGAAGGAACGAAGAAGCAGCATGTCTGCGCGTTTGCCAGAATTTATGAGGATCGGGCTGTCGTTGCAATCGTTCCGGTTTTGCTCAGAGGACTGTGCCGAGAGACCGAATCCTTTCCGTTCGATCCAAGTTTATGGGAGGACACATGGGTGATCGTGCCGTCCTGGAGACCAGCCTCCTGTTATCAGAACCTATTAACCGGGGAAATTCTTTCCTCGACCGAGACTGAAGGCAAACAGAGCCTCCGTCTGGCTGAGATCTTGGGCTCCTGCCCGGTCGCACTGCTCGAGCGGATGACTTGAGCCTCGGCACATTGTCTGCGCCCCTGGAAATCTCTTCGCCACTGCGGCATCATTCACTGTGGCAGTTCAAATTTGAAGCGGCCAGCCAAAAATCTCCCATAATTTTCGCTTGGATGGTAGGATGGCGACGCTCTGAAGCGTATCATTGCGGTGGAGATTGGAACGGTAAGGAGGAGAGTTGTGCGCAAAGCTGACAAACCGTTTTGTTTTACCGGGTCAAGCGAGCTGCGAGAGAGTCTAGGGAAGGAAGCGGAGGATGAAAAGCGGTTGGTCGAATTGCTCGAAGAGGTCCCGCTCGACTCTATCTATTATCATACCCACACCTGTTTTCTACGGCACAGTCAGGTCGAACAGCTGTATCCCAATGACTTTGCCCAGTGGGTGGCGATGGAAGTCCGAGATCATGTCCTCGGTGAGCGGCTTGCCGTCATCGACCCATTCGAATTTCAAGGGCTTGAGCTGTTACGGGAAGAGCTGATTTCAGTCATCGACGATCACTTGTCGCGCACACCGATTGTGCCTCGAGTGATCTTCGGCAAGCCGTTCAGTTTTAATCAGTCCAGAATTTTAGAGGTGTCCACTGGTCTGGAGGCTTGGACATTACAAGAGTTTCGGAATGCATTATCTGAGGTAGATGTGAGCGCGATCTATTATCATATGTTTGAAGCTCGTCGCCGTCTCAGCAAGCAGGAGAGCGACTTTTCAGCCTGGATCGAGGAGAGCCTGGATATGCCGGAGTTGGCTGGGAAGCTTCGCGCGATCAATCCGTATCGAGGAAGTCTTGAGCGGCACAGATCCGCGCTCTTAACCGTGTGTGATGAGTTTCTCGCGAAGCATTCCGACTCGTAGAGACGAGGATATTTGCTGTGACGAACGTCGACCCGCTGTGGTTTAAAGATGCCGTGTTTTACGAGCTGCACGTCAAAGCGTTTTGCGATAGCAATGACGACGGGATTGGAGATTTTCGCGGCCTGACAGCGAAACTTGATTATCTTGAGTGGTTAGGGGTCACCTGCATTTGGGGGATCGCAACGGTGTGTGCACACCTTTGCAGTGGAACGTTGCCCGGAATGCGGGGTTTTCCAAGGCCGATCCTTTGAAATTGTATCTTCCCGTCATCACCGATTCGATCTATGGATATCAAGCGACCAACGTAGAAGCCCAGCTCCAAACGCCGCACTCCCTGGCGCACTGGATGAAAAGCATGGTCGCCATCCGTAAAAAGCATCAGGCATTCGGGCGAGGCACGATCGAGTTTCTCCGTCCGCGAAACGACAAGGTGCTGGTGTATCTCCGGCAGTACCGGGATGAGACGCTCCTCATGGTCCAAAACCTGGGCGGGTCTGCGCAAGCGGTGGAGTTGGATCTCGTCATGTTCGCCGGGGCTGTGCCGGTCGAATTATTCGGCGAGACGCGGTTTCCATCGATCGGCGATAGACCCTATATGTTGAGCCTTGCGCCGTATGGGTATTACTGGTTTAAGTTGCGTCAGGCGCCTTCTGAGGAAACCGCCTACGGAATCGAGGGAAGTGTGATTTAATGGGGGCATGATTGGGGGCGAAACGAAAGCTATGCGACTGGAGTTGGATGACTATCGGGATAGCGCGACGAAGGGGACGGTCGATTTTCTGTATCGGCTGAGTGATTTGGTTAAAGGGCGAAGCTTTTTGCAGGTCAATGCTGTCCGATACGGGGGCGGTATGGCGGAGGTGTTACGTCGTCTTGTGCCGATGTTGACGTCGTTGGGCGTCGATGCCCGTTGGGAAGTCCTTGCTGGCGACCAGGAGTTTTTTGACGTCAGCAAGCGGATCAGCAACGCGCTGCAAGGCGAGGAGCAAGTGTTTACTGAACAGATGTCCCAAGTCTATCTCAAGATCAATCGTCAAAATGCCCAAGTGCTCAATCTCGATGCCGACCTTGTGATGGTCCATGATCCTGGGCCTGCTGCGCTGATCGAACACCGTAAGGGCGGGAAATGGATCTGGCGGTGCTATCTGGACCTTTCGCAGCCTCAGCGCCGCGCCTGGAGCTTCCTCCGCCATTTTGTTGTCCGCTATGACGCCGCCATTTTTTCCGTCACCGGATTTGCCCAACGGCTTCCGATTCCCAAGTTTCTGATCTATCCCTCGATCGATCCGTTAAGCGAAAAAAACCGGGAATTGTCACGAGCAGAAGTGTCCCACACGCTGGATCGTCTTGGGATTCCAAGGGACAAGCCGATTCTGTTGCAGGTGGCGCGCTTCGATCGATTTAAGGATCCGGTTGGAACCATCAAGGCCTACCGGATGGTCAAGAAACATTACGATTGTCGCCTGATTCTGGCCGGCGGAGGCGTGGCGAACGATCCGGAAGGAGAAGCGGTGTTGGCAGATGTGAACACCGCTGCCGGATCCGACACCGACATCCATGTGCTGCAGTTGCCTCCTGAAGCGGATCGGGAGATCAATGCGCTCCAGAGAGGTGCGACGATTGTCCTTCAGAAATCCATTAAAGAGGGGTTCGGTTTGGCGGTCTCAGAGGCGATGTGGAAAGGCAAGCCGGTTGTCGGTGGAACGGCAGGTGGGATTGCCGATCAGATTATCGATGGTGTAACCGGCTATACGGTACATTCTATAGAAGGGGCCGCATTCAGGGTCAGGCATCTTCTCAATAATCCCGGTTTGAGTCAGCGCATGGGAGGCGCGGCCCGAGAACATGTGCGGAGAAACTTTCTCATCACGCGACACTTGGCGGATTATTTAACGCTCTTGAAGATATTCACGCAGTGATGGCGGGATGGCGACTGTCAGGTTCACAGCGTACCGGCAGGGATAATGAGTCGCGATGACGATGACCAAGACAGTGTTGAGCCAGGTTCGCCAGCAAGTAGGAGACATCGAAAAAGTCGAAGTGCTGGTGGGAATCCCCACGTTCAATAACGCGGCGACGGTGGGGTCGGTGGTGAACGCGGTCAAGGCTGGTATACGTAAGGTGTGCCCCCAGGCTTCTGTTATCGTGGTGAACGCGGATGCCGGCTCACAAGATGGCACACCGGAAACCATCACACGCACGATAGGGTCTGATCTTTCGACCGTATGCATCCAGCACTTGGAAAGTGGTGTGTTCCCGAGTCCGATCTCCCTTCAGGCGCTGTCTGAGTCAGGTGTGCCCGGCCGCGAGCATGCATTTCGAGCGTTTTTCACGATCACGGAAGCGTTGCAGGCAAAAGCCTGCGTCGTGATCGATGCCAATCTTCGCTCCTTTACGTCCGATTGGTTGGACGTCTTGCTTCACCCCATCCTTGATAAGGACATCGACTATGTCGCCCCTCTTTTTCGTCGGGCGAGATATGAAGGTAGTTTGACGAATTGCATCATCTATCCCCTCAATCGAGCGCTCTACGGCAAACAGATCCGTTATCAGAGCGGCGGTGGTTATGGCTTCTCCGGAAAGCTTGCGAGTCTCTACTTGGCGAGGAATGTATGGGAGGGAGTAGGAGCGCGGTATGGGATCGATAGCTGGTTGACCACCGTTGCCGTTGCCGAAGGATGTGAAGTCTCTCAAAGTTTTTTGGGAGACAGGGTTCAAGATATCAAATTGACCGGAGTCGAACTCTCAGCGGTGCTTGCCCAAGCTGTGGGGGGACTGTTTTATCTCATGGAAGCGTATCAGGATGTGTGGGAAGGCAGAGTGGGGTCTGTGCCGATCCCGCAATATGGTTTTCCCTATGAGTCCGGACCTGTAGGTGGCGCAATCAATGTTGAACGGATGGTGAGAGGCTTCCGACAGGGGTTACGAGATCTTCTGCCTATCTGGGAGATCATTCTGGCTCCAGAGACGCTGGCCGGAATCCTTGCCTTGGGCGTAGTCGAGGAGGAAGAGTTCCGTTTTCCTGAGGCGCTATGGGTCCAGACCATTTACGATTTTGCGTTGGCTTATCATGAGAAGGCGCTCCATCGCGAACACTTGCTCAAGTCTCTGACCCCTTTGTACCTCGGGCAAACCGCCTCGCTTGTCCTGAGGACCAGGGATGGGCCTCCAGAGGATGTCGAACGCGCCATCGAAGCACTGTGTAGGACATTTGAGAGCATGAAACCCTATTTGACGCAGCGATGGCGATTCCTGTGAACAGAATGCGCCAGGGAGCCATTGAGCTTGATGCGGAGCCTTTTGCACGCGTCGAGGTCGTCCATATGGAACACATGTGATGGGAGTCAGGATTGGAAGGGAGCTGACAGGAGTGGAGGAAAGACGTCGAGTCGTGGTTGAAAAAGTGACGCCTGCAGTCGATGGAGGCCGTTATCCGATCAAGAGAACGGTAGGGGAAGATGTCGTGGTCGAGGCGGATGTTTTTGCAGACGGTCATGATTGTGTGGGCGTGGCGCTGTTGTTTCGCCGAGATGGTGAGCTGGAGTGGCATGAGATACCGATGACGTTTCTGACGAATGACCGATGGCAGGCATCATTTCAGACGGCCGAGCTTGGCCGCTATGTGTATACCGTAATCGGTTGGGTTGATCATTTTCAGACGTGGCGGCAGGGTTTTATAAAGAAGATAGACGCAGGTCAAGCGGTGCTCGTGGAGATATTCGAGGGAGTCAGATTAATTGATGCGGCAAGTCAGCGCGCCCCGGGAGTGGAAGGACAATTGCTGAAAGAATGGGTAGACCGACTGAAGTCATCAGATGAGGCAGAGCCAAGGCGTATCGAACAGGTATTGGATCCGAACCTGGCTGTTTTAATGGCGAAGTATCCTGACCGACGCTTCGCGACGCAGTATGAAAGAGAACTCGGAGTAGTTGTGGATCGAGAGAAGGCCAGGTTCAGCGCCTGGTATGAGATGTTCCCACGTTCATGTTCTCAGGGGAGCGAGCACGGGACGTTCAAAGATTGTGAAACGCGCCTTCCATATATTGCATCCATGGGGTTTGACGTCTTGTATGTGCCTCCCATCCACCCCATCGGCGTCACGCATCGGAAGGGTAAGAATAATTCACCGGCCGCAGGGCCGGATGATCCAGGAAGTCCATGGGGAATCGGTTCACCGGACGGGGGGCATGACGCGATTCATCCACAACTAGGAACCGCGAAGGATTTCAGGAGGCTTTCGGAGAAGGCAAGATCGTTTGGGATCGAAATCGCCCTGGATCTGGCCTTCCAGTGTTCTCCCGACCACCCGTACGTCACGCAACATCGGGAGTGGTTTAAGATCCGATCGGACGGGACGGTGCAATATGCGGAGAATCCACCCAAGAAATATCAGGACATCGTTCCCTTAGAGTTCGAGACCGACCAATGGGAGCCGCTCTGGCAGGAGTTGAAGCGCGTTGTGATCCATTGGATTGAGCAAGGGGTGCGTATCTTTCGCGTGGACAATCCACATACTAAGCCGTTTGAATTTTGGGAATGGCTGATTCGAGAAATTCAAGTGGACTACCCAGATGTCATCTTCCTGGCTGAAGCGTTCACGCGGCCCAAGGTGATGTACCGGTTGGCGAAGCTAGGTTTTACTCAGTCGTATACCTATTTCGCCTGGCGTAGCTCGAAAGCGGACCTTACGGAGTATTTCACCGAACTGACTCAGAGTGAGGTACACGAGTATTTTCGGCCCAACCTTTGGCCCAATACACCGGATATTTTGACGGAAGAGCTTCAGCACGGAGGCCGGCCTGCCTTTATGGCTCGTTTGATCCTGGCATCGACGTTAGGCGCGAGCTATGGGATCTATGGCCCCGCTTTTGAACTGTACGAGAACCGCCCGCTGAAGGAGGGGAGTGAGGAGTATCTGAATTCGGAGAAGTACGAGATCACGCAGTGGAATATCGAGCGGGACGATAGTTTGAAAGACTTCATCGGCCTGGTGAACCGGATTCGTCGTGAGAATCCTGCGCTTCAGAGTAATGAGAGGCTGCACTTCCACTCCACAGATCACGAGCAATTGATCTGCTATAGCAAGAGCACGGCAGATGGGTCCAACGTAATTTTGGTTGTCGTCAATTTGAGTCCGCGCCATATCCACTCCGGCTGGGTTCATCTGGATCTCGGCTCGTTGTGGCTCGATACGCACCATCCTTTCCAGGTACAGGACCTGCTGACAAATGCCGTGTATCGTTGGGATGGATCGCGCAACTATGTCGAGCTCAATCCGCACTCTGTACCTGCCCATATTTTCCTTGTGCGCCGCTGGCTCCATAGGGAACAAGACTTCGACTATTACATCTAGCAGGCATAAGGTTGCCTATACTGATTGTCGCCGAACAATGGGAGCGTGTTCTGGAAGGGGAAGCGCGCGCCTCTTTGGATTCTCGACTGATAGACTTCATGATTGTGCGTAGATGGTTTGCCGGTAAAGCTCGTGTAATACATTCAGTCTGCATCGTCGAGTCCGTACCCATCCATACTCGATCGAGCGTCGTGGCACTACTTTTCATCCTGGTTAAATATGTGGACGGCACTTCAGAAATGTATACGCTCCCTCTCACGGCGGCATTCGGTGAACAGGTGGCTCAGATTCAACATGACCTACCCGGTACTATTGTGGCGCCATTGAAGGTTCAGACCAAAGATTCTGAACAGATCGGGGTCTTGTACGATGCACTGTGGAACCCAGACTTTTCGAGGACGCTGTTGTCTGCCATCGGGAGTGGTTGCCGTTTCACCGGCGAAATGGGCGCGCTGATCGCGTCCCCTACGCAAGCCTAAGAGGATTTGATAGGCGGCGGGGTCTCCCTGGACCCTGCGGTCTTGAAAGCAGAGCAGAGCAACACATCGGTGGCCTATGGTGATCGTGTCCTCTTGAAAATGTATCGGCGTCTTGAGACTGGAATCAATCCGGATCTGGAGATCGGCCGGATGTTGACGGCCATGAACTTTCCTCATAGCCCCCTCTTGCTGGATCCCTCGAGTATGTCCGTGAAAATAACGAGACTGTGACCGTCGCAATCCTTCAGGGTTTCGTGCACAACCAAGGCGATGCATGGAATTATACCCTTGAGGCGTTCGATCAGTACGTCGTGCGTTGTCGGGCTCAACCACCTGGGTCAGCGCATGAGCTGACGTTCGCTGGATCGATTCTGGCAGCAGCACAGGGAGACATTCCCCTTGTCGCGCGTGAATGTATCGGTCCGTATCTGGACTCAGTCTCCCTATTAGGCCAGCGTACCGCCGAACTTCATGCTGCACTGGCGACCGTTCAAGATAACCCTGATTTCATGCCCGAGCCGTTCTCGTTGGAATACCGTCGATCTCGCTACGAGTCCATGGGCCGGCTGGTTTCGGAAACCTGTTCGCTGTTAAGGAGTCGACTCAACGATTTACCTTCGAGCACGGAGCAGGAGGCGCGACGAGTACTGAACAATGAGTCTCGAATGCAGAATCGATTTCGAGCATTTTCTGAGTTAGAAACCTGCGCACGACGAACTCGATGTCATGGGGATTATCATCTCGGTCAAGTGCTCTGGACTGGGCGGGACTTTCTGATCAGCGATTTCGAAGGCGAGCCGGCCCGCCCGCTCAGTGAACGACGCATGAAGCATAGCCCGATCATGGATGTGGCGGGCATGCTGCGGTCATTGTATTACGCGCCATATGCCACGCTCTTGCGTCAACAACTGCTTTGGCATGCAGAGGGCGCCGGCGCAAGCCTCGAACTCTGGATCCGGTTCTGGTATGGCTGGGTTAGCGTAGCGTTTTTGACGTCGTATCTCGGGATTGCAGAGAGGGCTTCGTTTTGGCCTGGAACCCAATCGGAATTCCGCGTACTGCTGGATGCGCATCTGCTTGAAAAGGCCGTCTATGAAATCGGGTATGAACTCAACAATCGGCCGCATTGGGTGAGGATTCCTATTCGTGGAGTCCTGGAGATATTAGAGATGGATACAAATAAAACGATGTAGCAGCACCGTACCAATAATGATTGGTACTCTAGTGCCTTGCCACTCTATAACACTCTACAAGAAAGTCAGAGCTCTTCACTCGCGTATGTCGTTCTCGCGGTTCCTTATCGTACCTGTGCCAATAGGTCCAGGACCGCTTCATTCCACCCCGCCGGGCCTATTCCTGGTGCATGAATCATCCGAGGTAGTTGGATATCGGGGTCATAGGATCCATCTGGTTTTTGGACGAGAATTGGATAATCCACCATCGCGAGCAAGGAGGCGTCATTGATACTGTCACCGATTCCAATCGTTTCGATCTGTTCCGCTTCTCCTCGCATGCGTTGTTGCCGGTGGTAGCAGCGTAGGAGCTTAGAGGCGGCCTCTCCCTTATCGTTTTCTCCTGTGAGGTGAAATAACCGGCCACCCTTTGTCCATCGGAGTCCCCTAGTGACGATTTGACGGCACACTTCTTCAATGAGCGGCTGAGGGGCTTGTAGAAGGAATGGCTCATCGTATTCCCGTTGCTTGGCCAGGATGGCGTCGGCGCGCGGGAGCCCGGTGACTTGCATGATCGTTTCTACCGACAGGTCGCCAAAGCCTTGCAATGGCGTTTCAAGCGCGTCTTCTATTTGTTTCAAGACATCTCGCAGCATGTGATATGGAAGGCCAAATTCCATCACTTGATACGGAGGTCGCGTTCGCACGCGTTCCAAGGGGAAGTTGAAAAATCCTTGAGGGATAAACACCGCGCCGCCATTTTCGACAATGAAAGGGTTCTGAAGGTCGAGGCGCTGTCGAATCGGCTCCATCTCCGCACGTGTTTTACTCGACGCCAGCACGAGGGGGATGCCTTGCTCGCGAAGCGCGGTAAGGGCTGGTAGAGCGGCTTTGTACGAATAGGTCGTACTGTCCAGGAGCGAACCATCCAAGTCTGTGAAGACGATCAATTTGGGCATGCTCGCGCGCCGTTACCAGTGATGGAGATCGTCATCCGGGTTGGCTTTGGATCGATTGATTAACCGTCGCTCCAAGAGCTCTTTTGCAAGATCGGAGGCTCCAAGTCCGAATGCGATAGCTCCGGCCAGCACAATCCCTCCCCAGGTAATACCAAATCCTACGACGACGATGTGTTGGGCAATGCCGAGTTGTTCGAGCGCCATGGCGGCCGCGAGGACTTGTATGCCCCATCGAGAACAGGCTGCGATGAGTCGGGCGGGTGGGAGACCGGCGTTGACGGCGGCAATCAGGACTGCTTGGGAGACAAAGTTCGAGAGAAAGTACCCGGCCAGGAGAATCACCGCTGCGGTGACCAGATGTGGCACATAGGCAAGAAGTGACTGGGCGAACTGGTTGATCGGGGTCAGATTGAGGGCTCCTAACGCCGCGATCGAGGCCATTACGATGACGGTCCAATAGATGCCTCGCCCGACAAGGCGAGAAGGATCGGTTTTGACTCCTCCGCGGAGGAGCGCCGCATTCATTCCTACCCGATCGCAAAAATGATCGAACCCGATTACACGAAACAGCCGTTCTGAAAAAGACCCGAGCGCCCAGGCCGTGAAGATCCCACCGAGTAGGATGATGCCCATGGCAAGCACATTCGGGAGTACGGTCAACACTTGACGGCCCAGCAGTTCCAACGGTCCAAGAAGGGCCTGGTTGATGAAGTCATTCATGATCACCTCCTGCGTCGGTGCTAGTGTGACGCAACAGAGCCGGTGCGGCAGGTTGCGGCGCCGGCGGTTGCCAACGTTCAAGCAGATAGGGTTTCATGCGTTCGAACGTGTGGCACAACGCTTCGATCTTCTGCTCTGCTTCGACGGACGTCAAGCCCTGGGTCGCATGGACAAACGAGGCGGTCCGACCTAGATAGAGAGGAGTGAGGGCTTTGAGGAGGTGATCGCGTCGTATGATTCGTTTGCGATGCGCAATCGCCGCATCGTAGACGACCTGAACCCACAGTTCATCGGGGATACGACAGTCGGTGTTGGACGTTCCCTGGAGATCGCGGAGTTGCGCGAATGTATCGTCGGCCAGGATCTGGCGCCAGATGGGCTCAAGGTCAGCAAGGCCTTGCCGATAGTGCAAGACCATCCGTTCCATATTCACATGGACCGGTTCAACCCCCACCTCGTAGGTAAACCCAAAGAGTGGAACTGGCTCCGATCCTTCCATCCGAGACCAGAGCATTTCATGCTTTTCCATGAGGGCAAAGAGCGCTCCCATCACCTGCGTCAACATGGCCGACAAGTCGGCTGATGGGTCCTTTGGATTATGGATTTTTGCGCCGAGGAAGCTTTGGCAGATCCGTGCGCCACTGGCAATGGCTTCCGTCGTCATCCAGATATCGATACCGAAGCGCGCGACTTCCGATTCCCAGACGTGTTGGTCGAGATAGTGGGCCGCGAGCGCTCCAGAAAAACCAAACTCCCCGCCGATAGGCTGGCGCACCCGTCGTCCGTAGAGCGCTCTGGTCAGTGGGTAGGCGAGACTGTTTGTGATTGTGCCGTCGTATTTGTGGCGGAGATAATAGGGCGCGACGTAGTCGTATCCCTCTTCTAGGATGGGGCGGAGCAAGAGCTCAATCCATTCCGGAGAAATACTGCGGAGGTCCGCATCGACGACTGCGCAGGCCCGGGCATTCAATCGTCGGGCAATCTCGAAGATCGTCCGGAACGCGCTGCCTTTTCCGGGAATCCCATGGTAGGGCGTCACGATTCGATGCAGGATACTTTGCTGGTCGGCAATGAAGAGATGTTCGAAATCGATCGCGGTGCGGGCGACGATGGCCGGCGTCTGATCCGATGAGCCACCGTCGGAATTGACCAGGACGGCTCGACGGCCAGGGAAATGTTTAGCGAGCCCCACGCTCACGGCCCGCACGACATGTGCAACTGTATCCGCGTTGTTATAACTCGGAATCCCGACGAGCACCTCTGCAGAGCCAATTTCTTGGATGCGAGCTTCAGTCGGTGGAGTGAGTGGGGTGAGATTCGTGCTCATGAAGGAGTGGCTGCCGGCTCAGAGGTGGGATCCCAGACATGATCGGCCTCGACGGCTTCGACCAGGCGATCAAAAATGTCGGGCACAGCATGGGTTACGCGACTCCAGTTGGAAATCATAGGGACACCAAGCGGGTCCTCGAGAAACCCCTCGGTAGCGAGTTTCATGCCTTTCAGGAACACTTCGACGGCCGTGCGTTCCTGGTGTCGGTCGAACGTGAGGCTATTGATGGACGCGTCGTTTTCGTATCGGCTGATCGCTTCCTGAGCGGCCTGCAAATATGTGGCGCGCAAGGTCTTGAGGATACCGTCAGACAACACGACGCCTTCGCTCGCGAGATTCCTGAAGAGCGACTTCGTAATGTCGACACACATCTTGAGGAGGCCGGCATCGGGATTATGGGCCGAGAGTTCTTGGTGTTTGTGGTCATAGGCGTCCGCAATATCGGCTTGGCAAATGCGGCGTAAGGCGCAGTTCCGGTAGACTTCCGCGAGGACGCCGATTTCAAGTCCCCAGTCCCCTGGAATTCTATTGGTCCAAGCCAGATCCCTCACCATGGCGAACTCGCCGGCTAGAGGATAACGAAAGCTGTCGAGAAAGGTCAGGAGTGCGTGAGGTCCCACAAGTTGTTGAAGGCTTCGAATCATCGGCGTAATAAAGAGACGCGTCACTCTGCCATTGAGGCGGTCGGTCACTCGGCTGTAGTAACCTTTGCAGAACTCATACCCGAGATTGGGATTGGCGATGGGATAGCAGAGGCGCGCAAGGTATTCACGGCTGTAGCTTGTGATGTCACAGTCGTGGAGTGCGATGACCTGGCTGTGATTTCTGGCCAATACATAACCGAAGGCGGTCCAGCAGCCCCGTCCCTTACCTTGTAGGCCGATATCGAGGTTGTGATCGACTAGAACCTTGAGGATGGCTTGGATACGCGCGCCGTCATTCCAGATGAGGCGAACCCGTTGGGGGAGTACGGAAAAAAATTGCTTCGCCAGGCGAAATTCCAAAGCCGAGGCTCGATCCAGGGAGATCACGATTTCATTGAGATACGACACGGTTTTGAGGGTCTCCACGATGGCTTTCAATGCCGGGCGTCCCAATTCTGAGTAGAGGGAGGGGAGGACCAATGCTATCGGATTGACGCGCCCATAACGCGTCAGCTCTTGCTCCAGTTGTTTAACGTTTGGCTGCCCGAGGCGATGAAGCACGGTGACCACACCGTTTTGGTAGAAATCTGACATTGGAATCTCCGGTGAGCGCGTCTGTCGACCTGACTACATCCTGCCATTCTGAAGGATGACGAGTGGTCGTTATCGAAGTCGTAAACCCACGCCCCAAGGCGGTATCGTTTCCGTATAATACAACAGTTGGGCAGGTAATGTGCCACTAGATAATATTCATATCGGTGCCGGTTCGGGGAGCGAGCCGGCTGGAGAGGTGAAGAAGATGGTGGGAAAAGCTTTCACCTTCATAGTCTCGTGCCAGAACAGATGGAGCAGTGACCGGAGTTAGGCTTTGCCGTACTGGCGGAGTTTGCGGAAGAGTGTCTTGCGGTGGATGCCAAGGATGTCGGCGGTCTCGCCCTGGTCCTGATGATGGGCCTCCAGCACACGAAGAATGTATGTCTTTTCCACTTCATGCAGGGTCTCCCATCCCCGAGCCCGCGCTTGGATGTGAGCAGGCGCTGCCCGAATCGATTCAGGAAGATCTTCCGGAGTAATGATGGGATAGGGGGTCAAGGCAATAGCCCGCTCAATCACGTGTTCGAGTTCACGGACATTGCCGGGCCATGCGTAGCGTGTCAGCAAAGGAATGGTGTCCGGCGAGAGCCCGGTTACCGGTCTCTCTTTGGTTCGCCCGAATTTATCGACGAAGTATCGGCTTAAAAGTGGAATATCTTCAATCCGATCTCGCAAGGGAGGAAGGACAATGGTGATCACTTCCAGTCGATAAAAAAGATCCTCTCGAAAGGTCCCGGCTTCGACAAGCGGCTTCAATGCTTTTTTCGTTGCGGCGATGATTCTGACGTCAATGGCGCGAGGCGTTTCGCTTCCGACACGCCGGATTTCGCGCTCTTGTATTGCTCGCAGCAACTTGCTCTGCATCATGGGAGAGAGGTCTGCGATCTCGTCCAGAAAACAGGTACCGAGATTCGCCTGTTCCAGCAACCCTTTTTTCGTTCCGATGGCTCCGGTAAACGCCCCACGTTCGTGGCCAAAGAGCTCAGACTCAAGGAGCGTCTCGGCCAACGAGCCTGTGTCGATGGCGACGAACGGCCCGCCGCTTCTACCGCTGTTGGCATGAATGGCGCGGGCGATTAACTCCTTTCCGGTTCCACTCTCTCCCTGGATGAGCACCGTGCTGTCTGTCTCCGCGACTCGGGCAATCATTTTATAGACTGCAACCATTCCGCCACTGCTGCCCACGAGGTTGTCAAACCGGTATCGATCGCGCAATTGGCCCCGTAAGGACTTATTTTCCCGTACGAGCTTGGTATGTTCGAGCGCGCGCCGGACCACCAACCGAATGTCCTCGACGACAAATGGCTTGCTGAGATAATCGAAAGCGCCGGCCTTAATGGCATCCACAGCAGTCTTGAGCGATCCGTAGGCCGTCAACAAGACCACAGGAATATCCGGTTCTTTCTCGCGCACGGCGGCGAGTAACGCCAGCCCGTCCATCCCTGGCATATGAATGTCGGTGATGAGGAGTTCAGGCTGCCATTGCTCAAGTCTCCGCAGCGCGGTCTCCGCGTCCTCGGCCGTCTCGACCTCGAACCCCTCTTTGGCCACGATCTCGCGCATCAAGGCTAGCGTCTCGGCGTCGTCGTCCACGACCATGACACGGGATGGTCGCAGCATCAGCGCGCTCCTCCGTCGGCTGGAAGCTCAATCGTGAATCGTGAACCTTTTTGCAACTCGCTCTCTACCTTGATATCTCCGCCGTGTGCCCGTACGGTTTCCAGTGCGCTCGCCAACCCCAATCCCGTGCCACGTCCGGCTCGCTTTGTTGTAAAGAATGGCTGAAAGATTTGTACAAGCTGCGCAGCGCTCATCCCGCAGCCTGTATCGATAAGTTCCACCGCGACCCATGGGCGATGAGCCGGCTGTCCGAGCGCAGCATGGGGAGAGACCCGCACGACCAGTGTCCCTCCGTCAGGCATCGCATCGAGTGCGTTTTCGATCAAACTGTGGAACACCTCATGGAGCTGCTGGGAATCGGCCTCAACTTTCTCGATCTGCTGGCTCCATTCTGTCGCCAGCGTAATCTTCTGGCGATCGAATTCCGGCTGGAAGAGTGCGAGACATTCTGCGACACAGGCATTGAGATCGATGGGAGATCGCACCGGATCCGGTCTCCGAGCATACAATAGGAGGTCTTGAATGATTTTTGACGTTCGTTCGATCTGGGCCTCCACGGTCTGTAACCGTCGTCGAGACTCTGTACTCAGAGTCTGATCCTCAGCCAGGAGTTGAATATGGCCCGACAGAGCGGTCAAGGGTGTGCCGATTTTATGTGCCACGGTCGCAGCGACCTGCCCTATAGCCGAGAGGCGTTGCGCGCGTGCAGCATCGCGCTGTGCCGCCGAAAGCAATTCGTTCGTCTGAGCCAGCGCACGATTTTTCTCCAGCACTTCAGTGGTCGCCTCGATGACTTTCTGCTGAAGACCGTCGTTCATCTCCCGCAGAGATTCTGTCAATTGTACATTGTCTTGGGTCGCTTCACGGATCTTCCTCACCATGTCATTGAATGTGCCGGCCAGTTCTCCGAGTTCATCCTGTTCCTCAACAGGGACGACCGAGGTCATGGTTCCCTGAGACACCGATTCAATGGCAGTGAGCAGTCGTTTTACAGGACGATGTACCTTAAAGTACAGAAACAGATTGATGGCGACGACGATCGCCAGTCCCGTCTGCAACCGTCTCGTTCTGGAGGCTTGCAGGATGGACTCTAAGGCTTCATCCATTTGCCTGGTAGAGAACTCAGCATAGGTCGCTCCTACCACGACATCCTTCAAGATGATCGGGGCAGCCAGGAAGACGCGATGGGTATTTTTCCTGTCCGCATAATCGATCAGCGGCCGCTGTTCCTCGCGTACTCGCTTAATAAGGTCGAACGCTATTTCTTGGCGCGGGTGGGAGAGAAGAAGCAATTCCGTGGGGCCCGCGCTTGTGATGGGTATAGGATTCTCTCCCTGTTCAGCTGGAAATTCGTACATCACGATGTTGAGAAGATCCGGCAGATTGGCCATAATCTTCTCCAACTCTTTAGTTCGCGCCTCCCGGTTCGACAGCTGGGCACGGCTGATGACGTTCTGGTCGACGGAATATCCGACTGCCAGCGCCGCCGCACGGACATTGTCTTCCACGATGTGCTGGATCGAGCGGGCCTCGAGCCAGTCCGACGCTCCTGCGGAGACGCCGACGATGAAAATGACGATCAGCGTCACCTTGATCTGAAGGCCGAGTCGGTGCCACCAGTTCAGCATGGAGCCATGGTAGTCCCTCGGGTTTTCTTGTTCAATCGAAATTCGAGACAAGATGTCTGCAGCGGGACAAGTTGTCTCATGTTCTGGCAACCAATCCGCGACTTGTCACATAGCCAGGCGTGATCATAAGTATAAAACAATCTATCTTTCAATGCCTTGCGATAGGAGGTCGGGCTGATTCTATTGTGGCACCAGGTTTGCTCATTCATAGCTCATACAAGAGAATCATTGGATATTAGGAGTAACGGATTGTGATGGAACGAGTTGTTGTGGTCGAGGCCGATGTTGTGTTGGGCGCTGTCCTTGCCGAAGTGCTACGGCACAGCGGGTATGAGGTGACGTTCGTCAGGACGTTGATAGGCGAAATCGAGCGCGTTGATTCTGTGAGTGCGGTGATTCTCGATATCGACACAACGACTACGGAACGAGAGCTCGCCTGGCTCAGCTTGTTGGAACCCTGCAGCGACTCGCTGCCGATCGTTCTGATGGGCGTGCAAGTGTCCGAAGACCTGGTTCAACTTCTCAGATCGCATTCCCTACCCCTGCAGAGCAGGAATGTGGTCTGTGTGCAGAAGCCGTTTCGGAATGAAGAGTTACTCGCCGCCGTACGACAGGCGCAAGAGGGCTGTGTATCCGGACAGGTATCTGGAATATAACTCCAGATATTGTGAGCGGAGCGAGACATGTCGGGAAAGGAGGCCCCATGCGATGCGAACGGTGTGCTGGATTGGTTGTGGCTGAACATGCCAGTGCAGGTGGGACCTCCATCGGATGCGGGGCCTCTGTTGAATGGCGATGTGTCAATTGTGGTGCGATGGGCGTCTCCGCGCCGGTAAGCGGGCATCCTGTCGCTCAAGCCATGGCAGGAAAAGAAAAAGTCGGCGTGCAACGTCGAGCTTTGAACACGGAACCTCGTCGGTCGTAATCGCCACAGGAACATATCAGGATAGTATGTCATGAATATGCATATGAAATGGGTTAGAGAGTTGTCACACCGCGATCTGTATACTACACCAAAAATGAAAGGAACTATCCGATGAGAATTGCTCAGGTTGCCCCCTTATGGGAGAGTGTTCCACCAAAACTCTATGGAGGAACGGAACGGGTCGTATCCTACCTCACTGAAGAGCTTGTACGGCTGGGTCATGATGTGACCCTGTTCGCGAGCGGAGATTCGACCACGGCTGCTCGTCTTGAGGCGATCTGCCAGCACGCGCTTCGTCTGAACGAAGGGATCTTTAACCGCGACGCACCGATGACGATGTTGATGGAGCAGGCGCTGGGGAAAGGCGGTGACTTCGATGTCATTCACTCTCACCTTGATTTTCTAGGATTTCCTCTCGCGCGGCGAAATCCGATCCCGACAGTGACCACGTTCCATGGCCGGCTCGACTTGCCTGAGCTACAACCGGTGTTTCGTGAGTACGCGGAGATGCCGATGGTGTCGATTTCGAATTCTCAACGGAAACCTGTCTCCTGGACGAATTGGCAGGCAACGGTCTATCACGGTTTACCAAAGGATCTGTATGGATTGAATCTGAATCCTGGCGGCTATCTGGCATTTCTGGGACGCATTGCCCCTGAGAAGCGACCGGATCATGCGATTGAGATCGCCAAACGAGTAGGGATACCGTTGAAGATCGCCGCAAAAGTTGATCCGGCGGATCAGAAATACTTTCAAGCTGAAATCGAGCCGTTGCTTTCTCATCCATTAATTGAGTTTGTCGGTGAGATTACAGACGCAGAAAAGAACGAATTTCTGGGAAATGCTATGGCGCTCGTCTGTCCTTACGACTGGCCGGAACCGTTCGGCCTTGTGTTGATTGAAGCGCTCGCGTGCGGCACACCGGTGTTGGCCTATCGGCGTGGCTCCATACCTGAAATCATTGATGATACTGAGACAGGATTCGTCTGCGAGGGGCTTGACGAGATGACTGCGGCCGTCCAAGGTATTCCCAAAATTGATCGTCGACGATGTCGTCTCGCGTTCGAGGAGCGGTTCAGCGTTGAACGAATGGCACAGGACTATCTCCGGGTGTATGAACAGCTGGCGCTTGGTCGTACAGGTGAACGGGAGACAGAGGCCGCGAGTTTTGGATCCTGGCCTACGTTCTCCAGCAACGTGTAAGCATGGCATGATAGGCTGAGTGGCTTAGGTTCAAAAGACATAGAGGAGATTTTAGTGTGGCTGACCACGATAAGGTGGTGAAAGATCGGGCAGGATCCGGGTGGGATTTGTTGAGGACGAGGGATTTTGGCCTTCTGTTTTCCGGACAGGTCGTGTCCCAGATTGGCGATGGCATGAACAAGGTGGCGCTGTTGTGGTTCGTGTATGAACTCACAGGGTCGGCCTTCAAAATGACATTAATCGGATTGCTCCAAACGATTCCCCCATTGATTTTCAGCCCGCTCATTGGGGTCTATCTTGATCGGATGAAGAAAAAGCCGGTGATGATCTGGGTGGATCTCATCCGAACTGGGTCGGTGATGCTCATTCCCTTACTCTATGCCTGTGATGCCTTGACGCTTGAACGGCTCTACGTGCTCGTCTTCTTAACGTCGATCGTCTCCACAGTGTTCGGCCCGGCGCTGGCATCGGCTGTCCCTCTTCTGGTACCTCGGGCTCGATTGACCTCCGCCAATGCGTTGATTCAAGGGACGACGAATATCGGGCTTCTGATCGGCCCTGCAATCAGTGGGGTTGGTATTGCGATGATAGGAGCCCAGAATGTGTTGTATCTCGATGCGGCCACGTTCTTGGTATCGGCGTTGTGCCTCATGCCGATTCGCCTGCGTGAGACGCTGCAATCGCGTGTGAGATCGGCCGATAGACCCACGGTCTTCCAAGATATGTTGGTCGGATTTCGATTTATTTTCGTCCAGCATCGAACTGTACTGCTCCTCATGTTTACCGCTGCCCTTTACAGTTTGGGCGTGAGCGCGTTTATGCTCTTGCTGCCGGTGTTTGCCACCCAGCTATTCGATGCGAGTTCAGTCGAACTCGGGTGGCTGTGGTCATCGCTTGGGATAGGCATGCTGGCTGCGTCCGTCTGGCTGGGTTGGATCAATCAGGGCGATCTCCAAAACCGCCTACGGTTGGTTTCCGCAGCTCTGGCCGTTGGTGCCATCGCGGTGTGCACGCTGGGGATGTTCCAGGGGCCGATTATGGCTGCTGTTCTTATCATCATATTCGGCGGCAGCACCGCCATCTTCACGCCGGTTGTGTGGGCGATGTTGCAAGAATTGACGCCTGAACCTCTCTTAGGACGTGTTTTTACCACCTTCAGCGCCGGTGCCATGGCTGCCGCCATGGTCGGGATGGCTGGGTTCGGTTGGGTGGCAGATGCCATAGGACCTGCAACGAGTCTTGTGGGTATCGGGGTGCTGTTGTTGGGCACCGCGACCGTTGCAGCTGCATTTAGTCGACGACGCCACGACACGACGGATCCCGTTCTTATTCCGGCGTGAGTCGGTTCCATCGTGTTTCATCGCTTAGGCTGATTTCGATGGAAATGAACCTGAGAGATGTGAGATGGTCCCGGCTCATGCGCATTATATTTAGACAGGGGGTGGTGTTCCCGGCACTGTGCCTGTCGATCCTGCTCATCGCTCAGTTGACGAATCCGGTGCTTGCCCAGTGTGAGCAACGCTCGGTCTTATCAGCTCAATCGTCTGCCGACCATAATAAAGGGTTGGACTCCAAGGCTCCTGCCAAGGGACAAAAGGAACTGTCTTCGACTGAGCCATCTACTCAGGACCCAAAACAGGTTCTGCCAAATACGCCGACAATCAAGAGTGATGAGACAAAGACAAAGAAGGAGAGCGGAGAAGACGGGGGAGAGAAGGGCAAAGAGAACACCGGGAGAAAACCTGTTTCTTCGCTGATTCTCACGATCAAGCTCGCGTTGCTGGGAGATCCACGCCTCTTTCCCTATGAGATCGAAGTGGAGGCCGGATCGGATGAGGTGACGCTGACGGGGAAAGTGTCCACCGAGGCGGAAAAGATCGCGGCGACGGAAGTTGCGAGCACGGTCCCAACTGTGAAATCTGTATCGAATAAGCTGGAGGTCACCAAAGATCAGCTGGATCTGATCGCCCACAAACAAGACGACATCATTACCCGTCATGTCAAAGAGCAATTTGCCAAAAGTGTCACCGTGACTGCGGCCAATTTTGATGTGAAGACGGAACAGGGAGTGGTGTCACTCAGTGGTGCCGTACGATTCCAAGTCATTGTGCTGGAAGCCGTAGAGGCGACGAAGCAGGTTCCTGGGGTAAAAGCTGTGAAGACGGATAAGGTCAAGATCGAGAGTGAGGGGTGAAACCTTGGCCCATCCGCATACCGAACCGTACCTCTCAGCACAACGTCTCACAGGAAAGAGTCCCCGCCGTACTCCCCCGCCCTCTGCTCTTCACACGAGATTTTGGATTGATATGGCTCAGTCAGTTGGTGTCCCAAGTCGGCGACGGTGTCTCGAATCTTGCCCTCCTCTGGTTTGTGTATTCGATTACCGGCTCGCCGGTGAAAACGACCATCATCGGACTCATTCATACGATTCCGCCGATCGTGCTCGGTCCCTTCATCGGCGTGTATGTAGACCGGTTGCCAAAAAAATTCTTCCTCATTGGATCGAACGTATTCCGGGCTGTGTTGATGGGCATCATTCCCTGCGCGGTGTCAACTGATACCTTTACCGTCAATCTCTTGTATGGCCTTGTCTTCCTTGATGCAATGGCAATGGCGATGTTCAGTCCGGCGCTGACGTCGTCGGTGCCGATGATCGTTCCTCGCGCGCAATTTACCGCCGCGAATGCACTGATTCAGAGTACGACCAGTCTGGGAATCATTTTCGGTCCGGCAGTGAGCGGCGTAGGGATCGCGTTGTTCGGTTCGCAGGAAGTACTGTGTCTGAATGGGGCGACGTATTTCGTGGCCGCATTATGCCTTGGGATGGTGCGATTGGGAGCCGGCCAGCCATCTGCTGTAGACCCAGAGCCGACCGGTGGGTCAGCGTGGCAAGACTTCAAAGAGGGCCTGGCCTTTGTTGCGACCAAGCAACGGGTTATTCTGCTGCTGATTTTGACTGCGGGATGTTATGGATTCGGCGCCAGCGCGCTTTCGACGTTGTTTCCTGTTTTCGCGAGAAAGCTGTTAGGACTGGGGCCGGTCGAGGTAGGCTACCTGTGGTCGTCCCTGGGAATCGGATTGCTCGTCATGTCGGTCGTGCTTCTGTGGTGTACGGAACGGACTCTCGCCGACCGAGTCAATATCATCTTTTGGGCGAGTGCGGTGAGTGGGCTGGCGATCGTGGCGCTCGTCTGGATAAAAGACATTTATGTCGTCGGCGTTCTAATGATCATGATCGGAGGGGGGATGGGAGCCTTTACTCCCATCGCCTGGGGTGTAGTGCAAGAGCTGACGCCTCGCATGATGGTGGGGCGCGTTCTCGGGCTCTATGGTACAGGTGCGATGACAGCTGCAATCAGTGGAATCAGCTTGTTTGGGCAGATTACAGAGCGGTTTGGTGAATCGACGGGAATAGCAGGCATTGCCGTGACCTTTCTGCTGACAGCCTTTCTCGGAAGCTGGTTGAGCCGGTCAATCCGAAATCGATAAGAGGGCCTTATGAAAAACGTGTATCGTCGGAACGATCAATGTAGCATTGTCATCACCTCCTCCTCATTGACCGATGACCACATTGAAGTTCTGAAGCAGGGCGATACGTTCG
>JBDTSF010000333.1:0-6951 GCA_039931295.1 Nitrospirota bacterium
GGCTAACGGGCCTTCTGCGGAAAACTTGGAGTAGGTGGGTGAGCTGGGGGCACGGCCTGAGGCAATTGTAGTGGTTGGTTGTGTAGTTGAAGAGGAGGACCGAGGTTCATCGACGGACTTTGCGGCGGCTGTACCGTGATGCGACGCTCGCCTCCCGGTGGATCGAGAATGGTTCCAACATTCCCCGCGGGATCCTTGTACACTTGCACCCCACCCTCGGATCCCAGCGCTTGGTTTAAGCGCTCATTAAAGCCCGGCACTTGAGATGGTGGCTCCTCAGCGGCAATCAGCATACTCGGCCACGTCACTCCGAAAATCACGAGAAAAACACCAGTCTTGTACATATCCGCATTGTACTGCTGACTTGCGTCTGGGTACACCCTCGTAGTTTCCGCTCACGCACAGTTGAAAAGTGAGGCGCAGAAGTTAAAAGGCATCAAGGATAGCGTCGGTTTGATTAGCTCTTTGCTGCGGTGAGGTCGTTGACCAAGTTACGGAAGGTTTCGTTCTTCATGAAGCGCTGGAAGGATACGTTCTGGCGTGGGTCGGGCATGCCCTTGTCGCCAGGACTGAGATTCTTACGATGGCGAAAGGCTGTCTTGAGGGACTGTATTGTATGATCAAGCTCGTTCATTTCTGCAAACGTGCAGGCCAAATTGTAGTGGAATATCGGGTAGGCAGGATCGGCCTGTAGCCCCTGTTCAAACAGGGCCCTTGCTTCTTTCAGACGACCGGTCATTCGGTAGGACAGCCCTAAATGGTCGATCAAGACGCGCCAAAGAGCTCGGTCGAGTTGCGGCTCGGCTGTTTCAAGATCAAACGCTTTCGAATAGGGTGGAATGGCTTGGGCGAATTTGTTCTGCCGATAGAGCACGTTTCCTATTTCGAGTAATTCTCTACTGGTGGGCGGTGCTGGTGGGTGGATCTGTATGATCCTTGGCGGTGTTGGTAGCTTGGCCTGTATGATCTTTGAAGGTTCTGGTTGCAAGCGAATGGTTTTGAGAATTGATTGAAAGAGTGGCGCATCGGCGGTGGTGTAGTGTGCCTTGGAAAGATGTATGTCAGCATAGACGTTGTCTTGTGCTATGCAGGCATGCACATGTTTGTGGTCCAATCGGACTCCCCGGAACTTGTGCAGGGTATATTCAAGGGTCGGTATTGCAGCGGTGGTATTGAGTGCGATGTCTTGCCCATGGGTGACAGACGAATCTTTCTGTATCAGCTGGAGCTGTTCGATGCATCCTGGCACTGTCGCGTGGGTCGGAACTTTCTCAAGAGAGACCGACACATTCAAGCCTGTCTTGTGATGTAAGGCCGTGAGATAGCGGCGACCGTCTGGTTTGACCTGGTCGATGTCTTTTTTGAAGCCGGCTAAGTCGATTGAAAGTCCCAAGCCTTTTTCTGGCCAGGCCACAAATGTCGGAGGTTCATCCGTTCCACTAGCAGCCTGTGAGAGGCCAATGGGCTCTGCCGACATGAAGGCCCAGAGGCACGAGACGCACAGGACCAACACCTTGATGGTCTCGGCCTGCCTTTCTTGGCTCGTCATGGGCCCTCCTTTGATGACACGCTGTCCTTCTTGCACAGTCAGTGTAGGGCATGAGCTGGTTCGTCGAAAGAGAATTACTATTTATGGGATAGATCGCCCGCATCATTCATGAGGTTCCTGCTGCAAGCGCGGATACGCGGCTGTGACGGGCGTCTCGCCGTTCAACCCGTAGCAACCGGTTAAAGCTTCCCCTCCCAAGGTAGGATACCGCTCACCGTACTTCCTCGATACAATCCGGCGTCATGGAGGATCTAATGGCGCCTCAAAAATATTCCCGGATCTATCCTCGATTCTCGCTTTTCCATCCTGTGATTTTCGGTGGGGCTCCATTCGTCGGCGAGGGCGTGTTGATTAACTTGTCGCTGATGGGATGCTCTATTCTCTGCGATCGAGAGGTGCTCTGTGGCAGTGATGTGCGTGTGAGTGTCCTCATCCCCAATCAGACGCCGGCGTTGTCCATCGATCTTGGAACGATTAAATGGGTTCAGGGTTGCCAGTTCGGAGTGGAGTTTCTTCGCCTGCCGCTTGAGGCTCGGCAACGTCTGAACCGCGTGCTACGCATTGAACTCATCGAATTCCTGAAGGCCCGTTCAGGAAGACGCGAATCGCTGGAATTGCTCAATCGGGGAGGGTAGCCTGCACGACCCATGCGCGTGTCTACTGAATTGCCGATTTGCTGCCTTGTGTGTGGAGCGTCGTTCCCCTCTTGATGCCGAAGCAGTCTGCATTCAGCGTCTACCTATCAGTGGCTTCAATCTCGTCACATCCCGTGCGGAAGGCCCACACAATCTGAGGCGTTACGAGAAGAATTCTCGCCCGCTGCCCACCGTGCCTGCGCGTTGCAGAGTAGATGTTATGGAGCCGATGGTGAACGGCACAGCGACAAGGGACGCAGAATGTTTGTCGTCTCTGCTCCATGCGGTGAGGTGTGTCCGCTGTTCTTTCTTCCTCAGTGGCAGCGCATCTCTCTTCACAATCTTCGATAATGTTTGGTCAAATGTCGAACCGAGGCGATACTATAGATCGGTATCCTCACATGAGGTGCCACTCCAATCTTTGGGATGCCCTAGGACTGAATCAATGCCGTCGCCGCTGGAATCTATCCGTCATCTCAGCGAAACCCTCTATCAGTATTCAGACGTCGACGACATGGCGAGTCACGTGTTGCGCACCGCTCTCGAGGCCATAGGGGCGGACTCGGGATCCATCCTCCTGGCAGACGGACACACCAAGCAATTAGTCTTCCGCTGTGCAGTGGGAGCGCATGTTGACGGCCTGCACCGTGTGTCGATTCCCTGGGACAGCGGAATAGTCGGCGGCGTCTTTCGCAGCGGTCGAACAGAGATAATCCCCGCTGTTCAGCCGGACGCTCGGCATGAATCGTCGACTGATCGAATGACCAGTTATCAATCACGAGACATGATCGTGGTTCCACTCAAGCGCCATGCTGAAACTCCGGTCGGCGTCATCGAGGTTCTGAACAGAGGTACAGGCCAGATTACCCGCGACGATCTCGACGCGTTGATGATCATCGCCTCTATTGCCGCGTCCGCCATTGAACGCACCAACAGTGCTGAGGCATTGCGTCAGAAAGACCTTCAACTACAACAATCGCAAAAAATGGAGATCATCGGTCGGTCGGCGGAACACATCGCCCATGATTTCAATAATCTTCTCGCTGGCATAAAAGGTTTCACCCAATTGATTGCGAAAACTCTGGCCCCCGATGCCGCTTCGAGGCAGTACGTGGACCAAGTGATGAAGGTTGTGAAACAGGGGAGAGGCCTGACCAAGCAGTTGCTGGCCTACATCGGAAATCAGGTATTGGAACCCCAGGCTGTCAATCTGAATGATCTCGTGTCCAGTATGGAGAAGATACTGCGATTGTTCATCGGGAAGGGGATTGCTCTATTCATGAATCTAGACCCGCGTCTTTGCCAGGTGAAGGCTATTCCTGTTCACATCGAGCAAGTCCTCATGAACCTGTGTGTGAATGCCCGTGATGCCATGCCGAAGGGGGGATCGCTCACCATCGAGACGGCAATGGTCGAGTTAGATGACTCGTATTCCCGTCAAGCGCCAGACCTCTGCCCCGGATGGTATGCTCGGCTCTCGGTTACCGATACCGGGTCCGGCATGGATCAGGCGGCGAAGGACAAATTATTCAAGCCGTTCTTTACCACGAAGGCGCCGGGGAAAGGAACCGGCTTGGGGCTGTCTATCGTCCAAGGGATCGTGAAGCAAAGCCATGGGTATGTTGTTGTCGCCAGCACGGTGGGGCACGGCACGACCTTCACAATTTATCTGCCTCAGGTTGAGGCGGAAGCTCCTGGTAGGCGTATAGGCGACCGTACGCCAACGGTCGCTCAGAACAGTGAGCCGAAATCAGTTCGGTCTCAATAGCTGTTTCAGCCTAGCCGTTGCTCACCGCGCATTTTGGTTCATTGTTCGCAGCTCTTCTGGACAGAAAATTTTTCACGAATAACGATTTCACGGATTCCGCCGATTGCCCAACCTGCCTGTTTGGAGGCCCTGTATTTTCTGTGGCACCTCGCCGGGATTATTCATGAAGCTTCTGCTGCAAGCGCGGATACGCGGCTATGACGGGTAGTCACGCCGTTCGGCCCTTCGACATACTGCACGAGTAGGCCTCAGGGCTTCACGCCTCCGAGTGCCCGGCTCACGTCGCGTCGGCACACGTTCGCGACGACCCTTCGCGAATAATGCGGGCTAACTCCACGAGGTTTTCGGAGGGGGGAAGGTAGAGGGACACCTGAATCAGATGGTCGAGTGAGTTCCCTGTGTGTTGAGGCCAGGTCATGGAGAAGTTTTTGTACTGCCGGCTTCTCGCTGCTTACCCCACCTCCTGCATTCTTGACGAGCCTGCATGCCGGGCGTAGGGTTTGCGGTATTCCGATTGCAGTACGGAGGTGGCGAATGGCATCTGCATTTTCCCATGCCATCGTTGCGCTGGCGGTGGGGAGGGCCTTTCAGAACAAGGTATTGAGTTGGCGCGAGCTGTTCTTGGGTGCGTTCTGTTCAGTCGTGCCGGATTTCGATGTGATCGGGTTGTACGTTGGCATCCGGTACGGCGACGTGTGGGGCCATCGTGGGCTGACGCATTCGATTGTGTTTGCGGTGTTGTTAGCCGCAAGTCTTGTGGCCTTGTGGTATCGAGGCAAGGGCAAGTTAGCGATGACGGGGATTTTTCTCTATTTCTTTCTCTGCACCCTGTCGCACGGCGTGCTCGATGCCATGACAAATGGAGGGTTGGGCGTGGCATTTTTCTCTCCATTCGATACGACGAGATATTTCTTCCCCGTGCGACCAGTTCTTGTGTCTCCAATCGGTGTCAGCAAATTTTTCAGCGATTATGGTGTTCGTGTCCTCGCCAGCGAAGCGATATGGATCTGGCTGCCATCCGGTGTGGCGTTTTGGGTGTTTCGTGTCGTCCAGAGGCTGTGGTCAGCCAAGTCCGCGCCGTCTCCCTCATCGACGTCCTAAGCCACTTCCTGAGCGCCCAGGGCGCAGCAAGAAATAGGATGCGCACGCATGCTTGCCGCGTATTTTACGAGGACTGGGGTGGTGCGATAATGCGGAATCGTACTTCATCGACAAGGGTATCGGCAGACGTCTTCTCTCCCACAAACAACCCGCAATGATAGAGCCCCGCTGTCCATCCAGACGTAGGAGGCACTAACATAAAATAGCCGGACTGGTCGTTCATGGTCGTCATGACTCGGTCCTGTGCGACGGCGGGTTGCTCTCCTGTCATTTCAGATGTTTCCACAAAACAGCGGGCTGTGAGGGGCACGGCGTCAAATGAGGCTGACACCAGCCCAAAGATTAGGTACACCTCTGCCTGTGTGGTGGGAAAGCTGTCGCCAGGATTTAAGGGAATGAATTCATGAGCGCCGGTGGGAAAATCGTCCCGTACGACCTTGCTGGCGGGGATGACAAATCGAAACCAACTGAAATCGGCGTCCCTTCCCATGAGAGACGCTTGCTGGTCAAGTGGTTTCTGGGGTTTAAATCGCTCATTAGCTCTGGCGTACAGCTCTTCTTCCGGAGAGAGTAAGGGAGCGGGTGACTCGTCCGAGGGGGTAGGGCTTGCAGCCGCATCTGCCTGTCGCGTGGCCAATTCAGGAACATGGGCCCGCACTTTTTCGAGCCATCGTGCGATCTTTTTCTTATCTAACACACGGGCGTCAGGTGGGAGTCGCACATGCTTGTTGGTTTCTTCAAATTCGACCGCGGCATCATAGAGCGTGTGGAAATGGACGAACGCATCTTCCCACTGTTCCAACTCCACGAAACACTTGCCCATCCGAAACACCGTGTCTGCATAGTCGTCATCGTTGGGGTCGAGGTTGGAGACCTTGCCAAACACGGTCAGCGCGTCTTTGCACCGGCCGAGCTGCATGAGGGTCAGTCCTAATTGATAATTGGCGAGCGCATCATTGGGATTGAGGGCCAGCATGCGTTGATAGATCGGCTCGGCCTCCCGATATCGGCCCGTCGAGAAGAGTTGCCAGGCCTCCGCACGAATGGAAGCCCACTCTTTGCGCTGTGCTCCCGTCATCTCATTGGTGAGCACAGGGTCGAAGCGCCGGCCTCGATCGATGGAGTTGCCATTCACTTGCGCGAGAAGATTTCTGGCAGGGAGTTCCAAGGAAGAACCGGGGGGTATTTTTCTCAATACGTATTGCACGTCATTCTCCGCCCCGTCATAATCCAAGACATCGAACCGCGCACGGGCCAACGCTAATCGCCATCCGAGCACATCCGGGGCAAGTTCCACGGCTTTGTTGTACGAATCAAGTGATTCCTCAAGACGATCGTGTTTTCGGAGTTCTTGCGCCAGCCGCAGATGAACCAAGGGATTCTGACTATCGATGCGTGCGATGCGCCCTAACTCGGCGATGGATTCCTCCCCCTGTCCTGACCGAGTCAACACACTCCACTTGGCCCATCGGACATCCAAGGCGGTCGGAATTTTGGCGAGAACCATCTCGTAGGCTTCAACTGCCTCTCGAGGACCTCGGGATGTGGTGAGAATATCGGCGCGTAATTTCTGGAGTGTGGGCGTATCAGGATAGTCGTGAATGCCTTGGTCTAGGATCTCCAGTGCTGTGGCCGACGTCCCATCCTCCCACACTGCTCGCGCCTGTTCAGCAATGTGCTCCGCTGAACGTAGCGATCGATCCTCCGCATGCGTGAGAGACCCCATTGTCAGCGTCACAAGCAGTGGTACGCAGACGAGCAGGGCAATGGAGCCATGTCGAAGTTGCATGACAGGGCGTGGCATAGGAGATGGCGACGATCTATTCATGGACACGGAGACATCTGTGCACTGAGGATCACTATACCAAGAAGTTCTGTGATGGTGAAATGCGCCGCCG
>JBDTSF010000334.1:0-10712 GCA_039931295.1 Nitrospirota bacterium
CAAACACCAGGATGAGGATGGCCAACACCACAAATGTATAGGGCCTTCTTAAGGCAACCAGGACAAGATTCTTCATGCAAGTCCGCTTTCCATATTTCTAGGGCCAGTTAACACAATGCACGCCATCCACGGATCAACGCGAAATTGATGAACGCAACGAACATGACATCGATTTTTTCAAGCCGCGAAAAGAGGCGCCACAATCCCTTGAGCCGGGGGAACAGTCGCTCTATTTCATTGCGTCGATTATACATGACGCGATCACAACTCCCGTGGCGTACCTCGATTGTGCTTGGATGGCACTACAATAACACTACGTAAATCTGACACCAGTTCCGCCTCGCATCGCCTTCATATATACGCCCCAGAATGTTTTTTCTCAGGAATATATCTCATCTTACGGGGTCTTGCGTCAATCCCCCTTTTAGTTGAAATTCCGAAGCGGCCTCGATCCCGTCCTCATGCAATGCAAGTTCCTTCCACGCGTTCAGCCTTCCCGGTCTTGGCCTGCATGGCCGCCCCCAACTGCGGGAGATGGCGGTGGCCTTTGATCTGCCGCAGGCGGGGCTCGATGAGGCTCAACGCACTGACCACTCAGCGCTGCTTTTGGTCCGACGTGCGTCAGTGATCCACCTTGTCGGTGAGCTGGCCGAGCTGCGCATTCAGGGATTCCAGACAGTTGGTGGTCTTCAGGCTCACCCCCAGCATTGGACACAGCCTCAGGCCATGCAGGGTCAGCATCTCCTCCAGGCCTTCGCCCGGACTGGCCACGGTAGAGAGGTTGACTCCCGCAGCTCCTGGGGAGTCGGCCCCGAGCCGCCCGAGCCTGGCATACGTCGGCCGCTCGTAGGCCTGTTGGAGTCGCCGGCGCCAGGCCGCCTGCTGAGTCTTCGGCAGATACCGCACGACGTTCTCGCGCTTGTGCCACTGACAGCGTTGTATCAGGGCCTGGGCTCCGAACACCGTCCGAATGGCGGTACGCAGCCCCTTCGGTCCCGTCGATGACGCAGAGGAGGCCGGGCTCCAGCCGCAGTCCTCGCTTTACCAATGTCCGCAGGAACGCCGCACACACAGCACCCTAAGTCGTACAACTTTTCCTTCTAGCGTGAGGAAATACGTTTATGTTACGGTCTTGCCCCCTATCTCCCGCCATGCGGCGGACAGCACGACAATTTCTCACCTACTCTTGGAGTATTCTGACCATGCATACACGGACAACCGCTCACTATTCGATTCTACGTCAGACTGGATGGCGTCTCCCGGCGCTGTCTCTCACCCTCGCGATTGTCGCATGTTCCCTGATGCCGTTCGCTTCACCGACCGCCTGGGGGGGGGTTGCAGGATGATAGCCGGGTATGGGGCGCTGCGCTGGCACGAGGAAATTTTGGGTACGTGAGTCCTGACCTCAAACGATGGCTCTGGTGGATGGAGGGTCAGCTTCGAGCTCGAGATTGTTGTTCGTCGGGCATGGCGCTCGACCAGTCGCTGATTCGCCCCGGGCTTGGCTACACGCTCACGGACCAATCCACCGTGTGGATTGGGTACGCTCGCGTGACGAACTACCTCGATGGACAGGGAGGGGAGATCGCGGAAGATAGAATGTGGGAGCAGTATATGTGGTCAGGGTCGACGCCTTTCGGCAACTTTACCTTCCGACCACGGCTGGAACAACGCTGGCAAGCAAACGGCAGCGATATGAGCTCGCGCTTTCGTCAATTTCTCAAATTCTCCTGGCCGATCTCTTCTCTTCCAGGTACAGATTTCGTGGTGTGGGATGAGGTATTCGTGAATCTATATGATACGAACTGGGGGCCAAGGCTCCAATCGCACCTGGGGTTCGATCAAAATCGCGGTTTTGTCGGACTCGGATATCGGTTCAGTCCAGAAATCAAGACGGAAGTCGGTTATATGAACCAATATATTCAAACCCATTCGGCTGCGAACGATCGCATCAATCACATTCTCTCGGTATGGCTGTTTATCGATCTGTATAAGAAATAGGAACCTGCCGAGGCGATGGCTGTTGATATTGGCAGTCGGCACGGTGCATGACATCGTGCCATGAAAAATAGGGAACGTATCATGTGCTGTCTAAAGGCTCAGACAGACTCCTGGCAATGACCGATCGTCTATGCTAGATTCACTGCACCTATGACCCTTGCACCACCGTCTCGGTCACGACAACGATCTTGCCCGGCTTCACTTGTACTCCCCCTCCTTTGTCTCGTCGTCGCCGCCTGCAGCGCGACCGACCAGAATACCAAAGTTCTCTTTGAGGATCCCCGTGGAACCGTGTCTCTTCAGACGATGCCCGATCAGTCAGTTCAAGCCACTCATCCGATCACGCTGGACCCTATCCTCATTGCCCAAATATTGAAGGGCATCGAGGTTCAGGATCAGGAGCGCGGCATTCAGAGATTGCTCGCAGGGCCCTCGTCTCCTGTCCCTGTCTTCTCGGACGATCAGATCCAGTTTCTCACCCCACTGCTTGCAGAGGGCTTACGTACGGCAGCGCCAACTGAGCGTGTCGCGTACCATGTCCAGACTACGCACCCAGGTTCGATGTTAGAATCTTCGATCACAGAAACCACCGCTGGTTCCCTCTACGCCTATGGCCGGCAACTGTACATAACCCTCTCTCAGTATCGCTACACACCGGCCCGTGCGAACTTGAACGTGAACGACACCGCCTATCGAATGAGCCGACCCGATTCTTCAGGCCTCCGGGACCGAATTCTATTGTTTACTCCGAGCACCGCTCAACGGTCCGATGCCTTTGATCTCCCGACCGGAGGAAAATCGACTGACAGGTTTCTTGCCATCGATTATCAGTTACTGCAACAGGCACCAGCGGCTGCAGCCACTGCTGGGCAACCTGCGACTCAGATGGGACAGACCGCGCCAATTCGCGAGACGTCGGTAGGAACCAGCACATCCGGAGGCTCGGCTCAATCCACAGAGGCACTGGCTCAGGAAGTGGAGGCTCTCAGGAAGGAACTCCAATCCGTTCAAAAACAACTCGGCAACCAGCCCACCACGCAAGACAACCCAAAGCGAAAAACCCCACCCCCTATAGGTCCGCAAAAACCAGCCCCGTAAACATCGGGCCCAGTTTATTTGGTTTGTTTGGTTGGACGAAACAAACCAGATGAACCAAATAAACCTCTATGAATTTCTATATCCGTTCGTAATCGGCATCCGCCGAACTTTTCCCAAGGCCCGATGCGTAATCTTGATCCCGATCGGCGCCTGCCGGCGCTTATACTCGCTGCCGTCCACCATCGTCATGACCCTCGCCACCGTCGCACGGTCGAATCCTGCCTTGATGATTTCATCGAGAGACCGGTCTTGTTCCACATAGGCTTGGAGAATAGGATCAAGGATCTCGTAAGGCGGCAACGAATCTTCATCCTTTTGGTTTGGCCTTAGTTCAGCAGTCGGTGGCCGATCTAACGTCCGCTTGGGAACCACCGGGGTTGTGCCGCGGAAGTTGCGGAGCCGCGCCAAGTCATACACCATCGTCTTGGGTACATCTTTGATCACGGCGAAACCGCCGGCCATGTCCCCATACAACGTGGCATACCCCACACTCATTTCGCTCTTATTTCCCGTCGTGAGCACCAGGTGGCCGAACTTATTGGAGAAAGCCATGAGGAGATTGCCCCGGATGCGGGCTTGGAGATTCTCTTCCGTCGTATCGGGTGCACGCCCCTCGAACGTGGCCGCGAGCTCGCGCCGATAGGTGTTGAACAACTCCGTAATGGGAATCGTATGCACGGAGATCGCAAGCCGTGCCCCCAATTCGGCAACATCGTCGTGACTATCTTGCGACGTATAGAGCGACGGCATGAACAGGCCCCACACGTTTTCAGAACCGAGCGCATCGACGGCGAGCACAGCGGTCAGCGCCGAGTCTACTCCGCCGCTCAGGCCGATCACGGCGCGCGTAAATCCATTTTTCTTCACATAATCACGCACCCCCAACGTCAGAGCCCGATACACTTCCTCCAACGGATCTACGGTGGCAGCAACAGCCCCAACCACGCGCGATCCAGCGTTGCGGACAGATGGAAGCGAGGCGGCATACAGCTCCACCGCAGCCGCTATACGCTTCGGCAAGGTCTTTTTCCGCTCGGTTCGTCTCGCTCGCGCAACAGCCTCCATATTAAGATCGGCGACGATCACGTCTTCTTCAAAGGCTTTTCCCCGTGCGATAACCTCACCCTGGTGATCGAGAATCACGCTATTCCCATCGAAGACCAGTTCATCCTGAGCCCCAACCGCATTGGTGTACGTCAACACCACTCCATGTTCCCGCGCGCGGGTCGCCAGCATCTGCTCACGGACCCGGCTTTTCCCCAGATGAAACGGCGAAGCATTGATATTCACGATGACTTCGGCGCCTGCCGCTGCCTGGAAACCGGTCGGACCCTCCGGCAGCCAGATATCCTCGCAAATGTTGACCCCGACTACCGTGCCGCGCAGGCGAATAAGCGGCAGCCGCTTACCTGGATGAAAATACCGGCTCTCGTCGAACACCCCGTAGTTCGGCAAATACCACTTACAATATGTCGTGATCAGTTTCTGATCGGCAATGATCGCCGCCGCATTGTAGAGTTCATGTACACCAGCCTGCACCACCGATGAGCGAGCGGGCTTGGGGTCGACGCCATCGCTCTGGCTGATGTACCCCACGACTGCTGCAATGCCACGACAGTGACGGACGACTTCCTGAAGGGCACGGCGGTTGTCTGCGATAAACCGTGGCTTGAGCAAAAGATCTTCTGGCGGATAGCCGGTGATGGCCAGCTCTGGGAATGCGACTAAGTCAGCCTTCGCCTTCTTCGCCTCGCGTAGCCAGGCCGTGATCAGGCGGACATTTCCATCCAGATCTCCGACCGTCGGATTCATTTGCACCATGGCGATACGAAAGGTACGCATGCGGCTTTATACCATAAGCCAAGGCTGAAGGGTTGAAGGCCGAAGGGGTTCGGGCTGAAGGTTTCGAAAAGTCGGACTTCGGCCTTCAGCCTTAGCCCCTTCAGCCCACCGTTCTCAGCCTTCTTAATACCGCCGCAGATTCGGAGCCGGAAGATCCCACAGCTCTTTCCTTATCGCCGTCCACATGGCCTCCTGCACCGCAGTGAGATCCGGCGCAGATCGAGCGACCAGCCTGACCGCCAAACCAGGAGTTGCCGGAGTTGAAACCCCTCCCAGCACCAAGCCGGGACGCTCATCAAAAATTGCGGCGAGCGCGATATCGAGGCGTTTCCAGACATCGGCGCCGACCGCATCGCCAATAACAAAGAGTGATGCGACATAGTCCCAGCTCTCGACGAGGCTTACCGATTCACGCAATAGGCCGGGGACCAGCTGGTACCGTTCAGCAACCGACTTCCCTAGAGACCCGCTGATGCAGATCTCATTTTCAAGCGAGGCGAACGCCCAGCGCTCGTGCCTGGCAACCCGACCTGAGGCCATGGCGTCCCACAGGACTACCGTCGCACCTGGTGCAAGATCGACATGGATCGATTGGCGAAACCGAGAACCGGCAAAAGGGATCGTGACCTCGGGCACCCATTCCAGCCGAGCTCCCATGCCGACCGAAAGGCGAACCTCTTGTACGGCCGGCTCAGACAGGCTTCGGTAGACACGATTGGCAGAGGGACTCGTCATGAACACATGCGTCCTGGCATGGAGCTGCGCCTCCACCGACAGATGATCGCCACCGACCAAGCCACCGGATGGGTTCACAAGCCAGGTAAAGGCGCATCCGCTGTCGTCGAGATACGAAGGAGGAAAGTGGTGCCAAGGAGTCGTGCAAGATGAGCGAGTAAGGATCGTGCGTGGTCCATCACGCTCGAACTCATAGAACAGCGCTCCATGCCGGCCCACCAGCGACTCATGAGACGTGAAAGGTGAGAGGTGAAAGGTTTCGGAAGAGAAACTCTCTTCAATCCTACGTTTCACGTTTCACATCTTACCTTTCACGGACCTGGCTCGCTGCGGCAAGAGCTGTTCAACCCACTCGCTCACCTGAACGAGCCCTTGTCCTGTTTTGAGGTTCGTAAAGAGGTAGGGCAAGTCACCTCTCATTCGCTTGCTGTCCCGATCCATCACGGACAAATCGGCTCCGACATGCGGCGCGAGATCGATCTTGTTGATCACCAGCAGATCGGACCTGGTGATTCCAGGCCCGCCTTTGCGCGGAATTTTATCGCCGGCTGCTACATCGATCACGTAGATCACTTTGTCCGCAAGTTCAGGGCTGAATGTCGCGGCTAAATTGTCACCGCCGCTCTCGACGAACATCAGCTCGACGTCGGGATGGCGCTTGAGCAAATCGTCCAGGGCTTCCTGATTGTGTGAGGCGTCTTCACGGATCGCCGTATGGGGACAGCCTCCGGTTTCCACACCGAGAATGCGATCTTGAGGGAGCGCGCCCCGGCGCGTGAGAAACTCGGCATCCTCCTTAGTGAAGATGTCATTGGTCACCACCGCCAAACTCACACGATCGCGCAGACGCAGACAGAGCGCTTCGACCAGTGCGGTCTTTCCAGACCCCACCGGCCCACCGACCCCAATCACAGGTATATGACCAGCCCGCGCCGCGGTGACACGGCCGTTACCTGAGAAATGTTCATCGGCTCGATGCATAATGCTCTTAAGACCGAAACAACCGCGACTCCAAACGACTATGCCTCATGGCATAAATATCCTGGATCGGCGACCAAGACTGCAACACTTGTTGATGCGACGCGTTGAGACTGACTCGTTCAATCACCTCAAGCCAACTCTCCAAAAGCCGCTGTCCCTCACGCTGGCCGATCGGCAACAGTTTCATCGCTGCCGCTACGTACCCTGTCGCCGTATGGTAGAGGAATGCGGCGATGGTATCTTCCTTCGACCAACCGGCGGCTGCCAACGTGAGACCGAGACTTACGGCCAGATGTCCCGGCGTCTGCTCAGCCTCAACCACCGCAAGATAGTCTTCGATTAGTGGCTGCCTGGCAAGTTGATTAGCGGCCAGCCTCATCACCTGGCGGCCCATCTGCCGACTGGCTGTCCGTGACTCACGGCCTAGCTTCATCGCCTCCAGTTCTTTGTCTGTTTTGAAAGCCATGTCCAAAACACCGGAGACATAGGCCTCATGCGCTATTCCTACAGTCACGGCTTCACGTTCCCCCATTCCAGTCGTGAGCGATTCAACCACATAGCGTGACAACTCTTCCGCATTCCGAACCGCCCCACCCTGGACCGCCGCCTCCAGCCCAGACGAAAAGGCATAACCTCCTGACGGGAAGAAGCTATCGACGAATCGGAGACCTTTTAGGAGAGACGATGTGTTCACAGAATTCTACCCTTCTTCACGGGTGCTCAAAAAGGTTATCCTACTAGGCCGAAGCTCCTGGTTGACATTCGTATCTCGTTTCACGCCTCACGGTTCCTAGGCGCGAGGCTGCTCAAAACGTTGTCCAGCAAGGCCGAGCCGACAAACGCACCGGAGGCGTACCCTCGGGGGTACATTGAGGATGCGTTCGAGGCGAGAACGAAGCTGGGCAGCGTTTTCAGCAGCCGTCAGAATAGGAAATACCGTTGGGCCATTGGAAGCACCGCCATCGGATCGCATGTCAAAATCTGCCCGTCAGCCTTCACCACATAGGTTTCTGGGTCTACCTCAATCTGCGGTAGCGCATCGTTCAGCTTCATGTCGCGCTTTCCGATGCCTCGGCACTTCTTCACCGCCGCCACACGTTTCTGCAGCCCGAGCGACTTGTGCACCTCGTGCTCGATAGCGGCCTTGGATAGAAAGGTCAAGCTGGTGGAAAACAAGGCGCGGCCAAAGCTCCCGAACATGGGCCTGGTGAGGACCGGCTGCGGGGTGGGAATCGACGCATTGGGATCTCCCATGGCAGCGGACATGGGGAACCCGCCCTTCAACACGATCTCCGGCTTCACGCCGAAGAATGCCGGCTTCCACAACACGAGGTCCGCTAACTTGCCGACTTCGACTGAGCCCACTTCGTGGGCGATGCCGTGCGCAATCGCCGGATTGATCGTGTACTTTGCGATATAGCGCCGCACGCGGAAATTGTCGTTCGAGCCGGACAACTTTTCAGCCGCTGTTTGCGACAGATGTCCTCGCTGCACTCTCATCTTGTGCGCCGTCTGCCAGGTGCGAATGATGACTTCCCCCACGCGCCCCATCGCCTGCGAGTCGGACGACATGATGCTGATCGCTCCCATATCGTGCAGGATATCTTCCGCAGCAATGGTCTCGCGGCGAATGCGCGATTCGGCAAACGCAATATCCTCTGGCACACGCGGGTTCAAATGGTGGCAGACCATCAGCATGTCGAGATGCTCGTCCATCGTGTTCACCGTGAACGGCATCGTGGGGTTCGTGGACGAGGGCAACACATTGGCCTCACCACAGACCTTGATAATGTCGGGAGCATGGCCGCCCCCTGCGCCTTCCGTGTGGAATGAGTGAATCGTCCTTCCTTTGAACGCCTTAATTGTATCTTCGACAAAGCCGGCTTCGTTTATCGTATCGGTGTGGATCGCAACCTGAATGTCGAATTCTTCCGCGACATCAAGACAGGTGGAAATCGCCGCCGGTGTGGTGCCCCAGTCTTCGTGCAACTTCAGTCCGATCACCCCGGCTTCGACTTGCTCCCGCAAACCATCCGGCAACGATGAATTGCCCTTCCCGAGAAAGCCAAGATTAATCGGGAATCCCTCTGCTGCTTCCAGCATACGATGAATATTCCAGGCGCCAGGCGTGCAGGTTGTGGCATTCGTCCCGGTGGCCGGACCGGTGCCGCCACCGATCAACGTCGTCAGCCCATTCGCCAATGCCTCATTAATAATCTGCGGACAGATGAAATGAATGTGCGTATCGATTCCACCAGCCGTCACGATCTTCCCTTCTGCCGATAGCACTTCGGTGCAGGCGCCGATCTCCATCCCCTTCGTCACACCTTCCATCATGTCGGGATTGCCGGCCTTGCCGATACCGACAATGCGGCCATCACGGATACCGATGTCCGCCTTCACAACCCCCCACCAATCGATAATGATCGCGTTGGTAATCACAAGATCGAGCGCCCCTCTTGCACGGGTGGCCGCAGGCGACTGGCCCATGCCGTCTCGGATGACCTTGCCGCCACCGAACTTGGCCTCTTCACCGGGCACCGTCAGATCGCGCGTGATCTCGATCAGCAGATCCGTATCAGCCAGGCGAATACGATCGCCCGCCGTCGGTCCGTATAGGTCGTTGTATTGTCGCCGAGGAATTTTCATGACTTGTCGGCTGTTGAAAATGCCGCCCAGCTTCGTTCTCGCCTTGATGGGCAACCTTTTGAACAGCCTTTCCCCTTTCTCTTCAAATTGTGCCCGGCTTAATTTTTCTTTTGGATGAATCCATGCTCGCGGGCGGCAGTCATCGCCTTGGCTTTCACGATTGGATCATCCAGACGACCATTCACCAGTCCATTGATCCCATAGGCCACTCGATTCCCGCCTATCGAGACTAACGTCACACGCTTGTCCTCGCCTGGCTCGAACCGTACTGCCGTTCCAGCCGGAACTTGCAACCGAAACCCATAGGCCTTCTCACGGTCGAACCGCAACGCACGATTTGCCTCGAAGAAATGACAATGCGACCCGACCTGAATCGGCCGATCGCCAGTATTGGCAACGATACACTCAACCGTTTGACGGCCATTGAACGCAACAATATCGCCTTCACCGAGGATAATTTCACCAGGAATAACAGAGGCAGACTGAACTGAATCCTTCTTCACATCACGAGTCTTGACCCTCTGCTTCGTCACTTTCTTCGTGGCCTTGATCTTCTTTTTCATCGATTCACCTATCAGGCTGCTGGAAAACTCTGTGGGTATATGGAAATATTACCGGTGTGCACGGTGCAGGATGCTCAAAAGGCCCTCCATCAAGACCGCAGGCGTACCCTCTGGGGTACATTGAGGATTTCGATGAGCTGAGAACGCCGCTGGCGGACTTTTTCAGCATCCTGCTATCGAATCGGTTCATGAACCGTGACAAGCTTCGTCCCGTCCGGGAATGTCCCCTCGACTTGCAATTCGTGAATCATCTCCGCAACGCCAGGCATGACATCCTTCTTCTTGAGAAGGGTGGCGCCATAGGTCATGAGGGCTGACACAGAACGCCCGTCACGAATACCTTCCAGAATCTCGGCTGTAATAAACGCGACCGCTTCAGGATGGTTCAGCTTCAATCCACGCCCCTTCCGTTCCTTGGCCAAATTCGCCGCAACATAGATCAGAAGCTTCTCTTGTTCTCTCGGTGTCAGATGCATAGTGCAACCTCGTCAATCGCCTAGGATGCCAGCCTCGCTCTCTCGTCTGAATAGAGATCAGAATAGTACTGGGGTGGTCAGGTTGACTTCAACTGCGCCCATGGAGCGAGCACGTTTTATTGCGCGCTCTGGGAGCAGAGAAGTCATCCTGACCACCCTTTCCTCTCTCTCCTCTTTTTTACTCCCTCAAAAGAACGGGAAAGTGGTATGCGCGGGACGGCTTGGTTGGGCTCTACTGCGCGCGTCGAACGAGCTCCTTCTGAGCGTGCGCGTTCTGCGAGCAAGGAGCCCACCTAGCCGTCCCGCGCCCCCGCTACACCGTCAAATACTGCTTCACCTGCTCCGCAGTCAACTCAGTACTTTTTCC
>JBDTSF010000335.1:0-1665 GCA_039931295.1 Nitrospirota bacterium
GTTGCTCAGCATGGTAGGAACTACGGACGAGCGGACCGGATTCGACGTGGGTGAATCCAAGGGCCACCCCCTCTTCTTTTAACATCGCAAACTCGCTGGGATCGTAGAAGCGTGCAACAGACAGATGCTCTCTGGTGGGTTGGAGGTATTGGCCGATGGTCATGATGTCGCAGCTGACGGCACGAAGGTCGCGCATGACTTCGCGGGCCTCATCGATGGTTTCACCCATGCCGAGGATCAACCCGGATTTGGTGCGCATGCCCAATTGCTTTGCCTTGCCGAGTAGCTCGATCGATCGTTGATACTTTCCTTGCGGCCTGATTACTGGAAACAGCCGCCGGACGGTTTCAATGTTGTGGTTGAGAATCTCCGGCTTCTGGGCACAGACCATTGCCAGCGCATCCTCATTCCCCTCGAAATCAGGAATCAGCACTTCGATCGTGGAGTCAGGGCTGAGCTGTCTGGTCTTCCGGATCGTGTCGGCAAAGACGGCGGCGCCTCCATCGTTCAATTCATCCCGATTCACCGATGTGATCACGGCATGTCGAAGACCTAATGCTTGGATTGCTTCAGCGACGCGACGCGGTTCGTCATGATCGATCGCAGACGGCCGGCCTGTCTCGACTGAACAGTAGTGGCACCGCCTGGTGCAGATGTCGCCCAGGATCAGGAATGTCGCGGTACGTGCGTTCCAACATTCCCATCTATTCGGGCAGCGCGCTTCTTCGCAAATGGTATGGAGCTTGAGCCGATCCATGGTCTGCTTGATGTCGAGGTAGTCGGGGCCGGTTTTCGCCTGAACTTTGAACCAGGAGGGAAGGCGTTGGGCAGGTTTGAAGGCTGAAGGCTGAAGGTTGCTAGCCTTCGATGAGTCGGAGGACGAAGACCGGAGCTGGTCGAGCGGGATGAAGCTCATGGCTTCTCTTTCGACGGGAATAACTCCGAAGGATGTTCAAAGATACGTTTAAATTCTTTCAAGAAGCCGGCTCCTTGCACGCCATCCAGCGCCCGGTGGTCGCAAGATAATGTCACCTTCATGCGCCGGCCCGCCTTGACTGCTCCGTCTTTGACGACTGGCACGTCGCGAATTGTGCCCACGGCGATGGAGGCGGCCTGCGGGGGAATGAGGACTGCAATGAAGTTTTCCACGTCGAACATGCCCAAGTTCGAGATGGAGAACGTGGCTCCGGTGTATTCCTGCGGTTGCAACCGTTTCTCCCTGGCCCGGTCGATCAACGTCCGTGATCGTGTCGGTCAATGCCGAAGTGATGTCCTCATCCACTCCGCCGATGACACCAATCAACGTTCCTGACATCACCGTTGCGCCGTCCTGCACCAGGAACTTGCGTAGGATACCAGAGGCGAAGGCTTCGAGATCCATGATAGCCTTGTCGGTTTCGATTCCAGCGAGCGCCTCCCCTGCCTGTACCAAATCCCCTTCGCGTTTCTTCCAGGCAAGGAGCACGCCCTCTTCCATTGTATCGGTGAGTTTCGGCATTACAACACGACTAGCCATGGGTATCCTCACTTTGCCGCAGGAAAGAGCGGCATAATCGTTTCAACCACCCTCCCTGTTGCTCCGTACCGCGAGCCTGGTCAGGATACTCAATCCATGGCTCCTGAGAACCCAAATAAGTGCCCCCTCGGACGCTCAACTGGCTGCGA
>JBDTSF010000336.1:0-2166 GCA_039931295.1 Nitrospirota bacterium
GATGCGCACGGTGATGAATCCACCTAATCTATTCGAGTCACAGCACCGAGATCTCTTAGAGGCTGCTCCCCATGTGCAGCTGCAGATATTTGAAGATGCGACCCGTGACATTCTGAGCCGGAATGACAGTCCTGATCTGCCGTTTCGCTGGAGCCTCAACCCCTATCGGGGCTGTTTTCACGCGTGCGTCTATTGTTATGCCAGGCCGACGCATGAGTACTGGGGATTTGGCGCCGGGACAGATTTTGAGTCCAAGATCATGGTGAAGCGAGAGGCCCCGGCCTTGCTCCGCCGGATGTTCGAGAAGCCTACATGGAGAGGCGAATTGATCCTATTCTCGGGGAATACCGATTGTTATCAACCCCTGGAAGCCTCACTAGCGTTGACGCGGAGCTGTCTAGCCGTCTGTGCTGAATATCGGAATCCAGTCGGAATTATCACCAAAGGGGTATTGGTGCTGCGTGATGTAGATATCCTGTGTCGGTTGCAGGAGGAGGCGTCGGTTCGTGTCTACTTCAGCATACCGTTTTCAGATGATGAGGTCGCGCGCAAGGTTGAGCCCCATGCGCCATCAAGCCGGAAACGTTTTGAAGCGATGGCGACATTGGCGAACGCTGGGATTCCCACCGGCATCTCGCTGTCTCCAATCATTCCAGGTCTCAATGATGAGGATGTGCCTAACCTATTGGCCCGAGCGAAACAAGCCGGGGCAGTGGAAGCGGTGGCGACGCTCTTGCGTCTGTCTGGCCCAGTGGAGCCGGTATTCGTGGAGCGGATGACTGCGGCGTTTCCAGATCGAATCGCCAGAATCATGAATCGGATTCGAGCTGTGCGTGGTGGGGCGATCAGCGAGAGTGCCTTCTTCGAACGCCATCGCGGTGTCGGCCCGTATTGGAGCATCATCGAACAATTGTTCGAAGTCTCCAGGCGCAAGGCCGGATTGTCGGCAATGTGCGACGTGGCGATCCCTGATACGTTTCGTAGGCCGGGGATTGGGCAAACTGTCCTATTTTGAAGCAAGAGGGCATGGAAGGGAGTTAGGATGAAACATAACCCTGGATTCCTCAAGTTGGTCAATGAGACACGAGTGCGAGTCAAGGAATGTACGGTAGCGCAGGCGAAGGCTCGGCTCGATAGTTGTGAGGCGCTGCATTTTCTCGATGTGCGTGAGGATCACGAATTTGCGAAGGATCATGCGAAAGGCGCCCGCCATCTTGGAAAAGGGATTATTGAGCGCGACGTGGAAACGCGTATCCCTAATAAAGAAGAGGCGATTGTGCTGTACTGCGGGGGCGGCTACCGGTCGGTCTTAGCCGCGGATGTGCTTCAGCAGATGGGCTATATGAATGTGGTATCGATGGATGGGGGAATCAAAGGCTGGAGGGATGCAGGCTATCCGATAGAGTCTTGATGGGACCTCAGAGAGGCTGAAGTCCCATCAAGGTCGGGGTGGTTATTTGCTGCTGACTCGATCGAATTCTTTGATTACTTGATCGGTCAAATCGACGGCGTCCTTGTTGTAGATGACGATTTTCACCGTCTGTTCGCTGCCTTTATCGACGACAAGGGCAAACCCGCTTTTTTCCGCCACGGTCTTCGTGGCCGAAGAAATTTTCTTCATATACTCGTCGACCAATTCCTTCTGCTTCCCCTGTAGTTCCTGATTAAACTCCTGCGCGCGTTTCTGGTACTCCTGGACCTTGGTGCGGAACTGGGTTTCTTTTTCTTTTTTTTCTGTATCGCTTAACTTCGCAAGTTGCTCCTTGAGTGTCTTTTCTGTATTGCGCAAATCCTCCTCATCCCCGGACAACAACTTCTGCCTGGTGGTCACATATTCTTTGAGCCCATCCAAGGCTTTTTTGCCCGCTTTGGATTTCTCTAATACGGCTTGAGGATCGACCACGCCCATTTTGAAGGCCTCGGCGGCTTGTGCAGCAGGAAGAGATCCAAGACAGATGATGCCTGCCGTGACGAAGGAGAGGGCGATCCGCCTGAAGAAGGTTCCCGTCGTATGCATACCACATACTCCTTTATTGGATTAACGATGCACCTGGATTAACGATGCACCAGCGTGACTGGTGCGAGAATAGCTGGGGGCCTAGATCCTGTCAAGAGATTGGGTCGTAAGGGGGGTTAGACGAAGTATCGGCTGGTGTCGAACTTATA
>JBDTSF010000337.1:0-3609 GCA_039931295.1 Nitrospirota bacterium
ACGTCGGAGTCTAGGTTCGCATTGCCGTTATTGAAAGGGCTTGGGCCGATGCCGGGGTTCAACGCGCCGACGGGCACGGCTTGACCGAGATCGGACTCAGAGGTGCGGAACCAACCAGCGTAGGTATCCCAGGCCTTGGTGCTGTATTGCAACATCACACCGTCATGGGAAATTCCTGTATTGGACCAGTCGAAGGCGCCGAACAGAGATTGATTGCCGAACACCACATATTGCCGGCCGGCCTTCACACTCAGGCCTTGAAACCCGGCGAAGTTTCGAATCAACATATAGGCAGCGCGGACCCCCAAGGTACCGCAGTTGCCTCCGCCATTGGCCGTCGAACAGCCGTTATGGTTCCTCGCATCGTCTAGGGTGCCCTCTCTGCCATTGGCGCCGTTTCCGCCCCAGGTCCTCGAATCTTGTAGCTCCATGTAGAAGTTCACGTCCGGCGAGAGGTCGTAGCCAATGCCCAACCGCGTTAACTGTTGCGCATAGAAGTCATTGGCTTGGCCAGGCGTCCCGTTCGGCGTGGTACCGGAATTCGGGTTGTTACAGGTTCCGTTCCCGACGATCGTGCTGCCGAAACAGACGTTGTTCCGCATGATCGGCCGCACGCGCAGATCGGCTCGTATCCAGAAATTCTTGAGATCGAAATTCTTTCCGATCTTCGGATCGTAGAGTTCATATTCTTCCTTCTGCGGAATGGAACGAGGAACGACCGGGAGGTGGGTGATTGTTTCACCTTCCGGCAATTCAAACGCGGCGTACGCTGCAATCGTCGTAAGTGATATCCCCGCTGCCATCACAGCGACTCCACATAAGGTCAAGAGACTGACCCATCCTATCTGTCTGGTGACGCTCATACGATGCTCCTGTGAATGGGAGGGAGCGATTGTTGGTGAATCATGAGGTGGCACAACTAATCGAGGTGACCAGAACGAGGGCAGGGATGACGGTCAATGCCAAACTGGAGGAAAAGCAACATTGGACCAATGTGACGCGGTCGACAGAAGAGTGCGCTTCCGTGAACCTCGAACCGCATACGTTTCATAGGGAGTCGCGTGACGACTTCACGGTAAGCTCGGCTGGATTTCTCGGGCGTAGACGGCGATCAACCTAGAGATTGCCCGTCTTGCTATTCCCGCCAATCATCTCACGCCTGATTGTTCGACCCCTTCGAATCAATCTGTTTCTCTACCGGCGCGGTCACGGCATTGATCTGTTCTTCAGCATCTTTGATCGAAGCTTGAAAGTCCTGCTCGACCATCTTGACTTCCTGCTGGATCATGTTGAGCTCAGGCTCTACCGACTTCCGCAAATCCTCCGCTGTATCCTTGAACCCCTTGACCGCTTTCCCAACCTGGCGAGCGACTTCAGGCAGCTGTTTGGGACCGAACAGCAAGAATGCGACCACCAAAATAATGAGAACTTCGCCGATGCCCAATCCGAACATGATTCATCATACGCAAAACATCACGCGCCACGCGAAACGCAAAAAAGGAAGCGTGTGATTCCTCTTGGCGCTTCACGCCGTACGCCCACGCTTCACGTCTCCCTACCCTTGCTTAACCTGCTTTACCGGTTGAGCCGGAGGTGTCGCTGACGGGGTAGCCTGTGTTTGCGCAACCTGAGACGGTGGCGCCTCAGGTGCCTCGGACGGAGGAGGCGTCACATCGATCGCATCGGCTTCGTTGACGCTCTTCTTAAATCCTTTTATGGCCTTCCCGAGCCCCTCACCCAGCTGCGGAATCTTGCCGGCGCCGAAAATGATCAACACAATGATCAGAATCAGCATCAACTCCATCCACCCGAATGATCCAAACATCGATTACTCGCTTTCTCTTGTTGCCCCACCCACGCCCACTTGTCCAGTGGCGTTGAGCGACACACACGGTGGGAGCCTTCCTCTTACGAGGAGAAGGTCTTAAAGGCTATAGAAGATCAAGAACTGAGTCAAGCAGAGAAATTCAGCTATCGTGCCATTTCACCTCGGAAAATCAGCGGGGTCGGATATGGGAATGAAAGTAATCCACAGAACTCGGTGGCGCGGTCAAAGCAATCATGAACGACTGAGGATCATAGTCGATATCTTCGAGATCCCTTGCAGCTAGGCTCAACTCTTCTTCTGTGAGATAGGCAATGGTGTCCGGAATCCCTGTCGGCGCGAGTGAGCTCACAAGCGTTTGCAGTAACTCACGTTCCTCCGGCGGCATCTCTAACGGGATGGGGAAGTCCAACCGGCGCGCATAGGGGCTCCGATAGGTCTCGTTCAGCGCGAGGAGGGTCTTGAGCATCAAGCGGTCCTGCTCCCATGGCGCCATTCTCGTCCCAGCGGAAGGATGCGTGGCAATGAGGTCCATGAGAGTCAGAACGTTGGTCCCCAAGCTACGCCCCACGAATTCACGCTGACTTTCCAGGGTCATTGTGCCGGCCTCCAACTGCTTGGCAAACGCTTCGACCAGCGCAAAGTTGACCATGAAACTCTGTTGCCCTCCGAATTGCCCATAGCAGGGCTTCTCCGGATCGTTCAACACGTTCATATCTGCCGTGCCCGCATCGAAGCTGCTGAACCCAATCGCGTCAGGAGCCAGCAGGCGCTTCGCTTCTTTGATCGTAGCACAGGCCCCTAGATTGATAGGAACCACGACGCGCTCATCGATACGTTTGAGAAAATCTGCGATCGTTTTCCGATAGGGAACTTCCTTCCATTCGACCGCCCGATATTCGCGTTCCCACACCAGGTCGTCGAGGAAAGGAGGAAACTGCTTGAGCGTCTCCACGTCCAGGGCGTCGAACGATCGGACAAAGGCCGCCCAGTCTGAAATTTTTGCATGAGCGCTTTCGCTCACGTTCGGTCGCATAAACTCTTCTTCAATATCGCTCGCCTGGCGCGACATGAGTTTGGTCGGAAGATCGTTCCACAGTTCGTTACAGATGATGCGATCCACGCTGCCATCCGCAACTGCGTCGAGCCGGTCCACGGTTCCTCGTTGCAGCTCGACACGGTCTCGATGGGAGGCGAGTTCTGGATGAGTCAACGCGGTATCGAGTCCTGCCTGCTCCCAATCAACCAGCACATACCGAACGCGGGGATACACCGCCTGATCTTTATCGAGCACTTTAAGATGACTCAAAAAACAAGCGGCAAGGTTCCCGTTACCGGGACCAAGCTCCATGACTGTAAGGGGTGAGGTGTGAGGGGCGAGGGGTAACCCCGGCGCTTTTTTACCTGACGCTTTGTCGCGTTTTACGACTTTTTCAAAATAGTCTGCCGCGAGCGCATGGGCCAGCCGATAGTCGGCTGAGGCAAATGTTTGGTAGAAACGGCGAACCTGATCGCCCCGGAAGCGGTAGAATAATTTATTGATGTGAACTTGCCACTGATCGACCGGCCTATAATCGCCAATGAGCTGAGGTAGGGCATCTGCGTCTTGCAACATCACACAACTCCGGGGCGATCCGTCCTTCTCGCTTCAGTCTCACGGGGTGCGAATTCTAGCAGACGGCGGGAAACAGCCGCAACGGGCTTTCCTCGAGCTGTCAGCCCTCAGCTTTCAGTTCTCAGGTTCGGAGCCAAGGCAAGGTCACTCGGAAATTCTTTTACCCTTG
>JBDTSF010000338.1:0-2238 GCA_039931295.1 Nitrospirota bacterium
TTTGAAAAAATGGAGCCGGCGATCCGGATTGAACGGACGACCTGCGGTTTACGAAACCGCTGCTCTACCAACTGAGCTACGCCGGCTCTCACGTGAAACATCATAATTTACACGGGTTTTTTCTCAGCCTCAAGGGGTTTTTCGCCCCACCACGGATGAAAGAGACCAACAGGCTCCAGGATTCAGTGCTCTGGCTTATCTCACCAACCGCCGCAACCATGGCCGCTACTTAAACTTAGCAACAGGCTGCAGCCTGACTATGGACCCCTGGCCTGGCCCAGGGAGGCAGAGGGGTTCCTGCTCGATTCCATATTGCTCACGGGCCATCTTGGACACTTGCCCCTTAGTATAGGCGCACAGTTCGCCGGTAAGAATGGTACCATTCTTGTCGAGATCTGCGGCACCACCCAGGCCTCTAAGCAATTGATAGGCAAATAACCCATGCCTTCCAGGGTCATACGTATGAGTGTCCTGCACGGCTCGGTTCCCGATCATCCACATGATCTTCTCTTTCCCACTCCCCTCCTGCTCCCACAATGGGGCGATCGTGCCCTTAACCTCTGTGCCCGGCAGCGGTTCCAGGGAAAAGTCGAGCATGACAACAGCTCGCTGAATCGGTAACGCTGCCAAGGCTTCCTGCAGCCGACGAAGCGAATAGAGACGTTCACGGGACGCGGCCATACCGTCGAACGGTATCATCGATACGGCGCCGGTGGTCGGGTCAACCATCCCCCGCCCTGTGACCGAGATATAGACCACGGTGGTGGAGTCCACCTGTTGGGGCAACCATTCTTCCAAGACCTCGGCCAGATCCTGCTTGAGGGCATGGGAGTCCACCAGAATGCGTACGCGTTCAGACGGAATCCCTCCGATCGACTGGAGATAGATGGCCATCGCTTGCGCATCTCGTGCGGCGTATTTGACGCTGGGGATGCGGCTCTCCCGAAACTGTCCTACCCCGATAACAATACCGATGGCCTTCGGCTGTTTGAGCAGACTGGGCCGTTTTGGAAGGCGATCGACATCGACCGGCGGCGGCGCGGCTTCCGCCGTTGACGCAGGCTTCATCACCACCAGAAACCTCTTGGCAGACGGGAGCTGGACCAAGGGAGACTTGGCACGCAAGATCAGCGTCAACTCCTCCTGCGCAGCGGCGTTAATCGTGCCGACCTTTCCGTCCAATGTCACATGTTTTACTTCGCCAGGCTGTAGATCGCCGATGGAAACCACGCCGGGAATCTGTTTGGTCAAGATTGGCGTGGCAGCCACCAACAATTCGATAGCTCGTGCGATTCCAGGCCCTTCATTTTTGACTTCAATTTCGATCGCGACAGCTTCACCACTGTGGAATACTTGATCGTGGTTTTCGTGACGAACGATGGCCCGGAATATCACCGTCGAAGGCTGATCAACGGGAGTCGACACCGGTGCGGCCGCCGACGACGGCAATGAGACGGCCTGGGATCCGTCGGCCTTGCGCGCGTGAGCAGCCTCCTGAATGTTGCTCGACGTCCCGAGTTGTAGGGCCATCCCGTCTGTCACGAGATCCATCGCCTCATAGGCAATCGCTTCGAGCCCCTTTACCTCACACGATACGTCCGTCACCTCAACCTCTCCACGGCCGACGCTCTGAATCTTCTTACTGTAAAGGACCGCTCCATCAAGAGCCCTGTAGGCAAAATCCAACCCCAGGGTGATCGTGACTGGATACCGCCTGTTCACCTTGCGAGGAATAGCCAGATCCACCTGAGACAAGCCCAATGCCGTATCGACCGAGCCATGTGCTTCAGATAACGATGCTGTTTCCCCTGTCAAAACTTTTTCAAACACGCGTCCTGTTTTCCGCTTCAGCAATTCTTGCAGCGGGGCAGCGATCGGAAAAGATTGCGCTTGACCGCAGGCGTCCTGATAAGCGAGCTGCGCCCCGGCAATAGTGGGATCGGATCGTAGATGGACGGTGAGGGGGAGATAGTAGCCGGTGTATGCACCGTCTCGACTCGAGAAGAACGAGCAGTGTGTCAGCGTTGCCGCACAGAGCCCGGCAATAACCCATGAGGCCACGCGGAACGGGAAGGATGGTCGTTGTGAATCGATACCTTGCACAATCATTCTTATACAGAAAAACACCGAACGAGCACAACTCGACGGCCTAGCCGAGCGAGACACGCGAGACTTGCGGGAGAAGCGAGACACGAAAAATTCCATCTGCCCGCGTCGCGCTCGTCTCGCATGTCTCGC
>JBDTSF010000339.1:0-6760 GCA_039931295.1 Nitrospirota bacterium
TTGGCGCGAGGCGGTTCGAGGCACGGACACACCGTCTATTGTGGATTCGGATGCGATCTTTCGCGGTATTCCCATGAGTGGGGGCAGGTTGTAGGACCAGTTTGCTTTGTTCGATCGATGGAGGATTGGAGCCGAGTCTGTCGTGGTGACATTCTCGTGGTCTCGGTCATCGACCCAGGTATGACACCGTTGTTCGGCGTGGCAGCGGGGTTGGTCGCCGAGATGGGCGGGACATTGTCACACGGGGCCATCATTGCCCGCGAGTACGGATTGCCGGCGGTTGCGAATGTGTCCGGCGTGACTACCAGACTAAAAGAAGGCGATCAAATCAGCCTGGATGCGGAGCGAGGGCAGACCATTGTTCAAGCTCGGGCGGAAAACTAATTTATGATGTCACCAATCAGGATGCAATTTTATAGCAGGATGCTGAAGAAGTCCTCCAGCGGCGTTTTCGCTTTGCTCTCAAGTGCCTTCACGTCCAAGAATTCACAACTCCTTCGACCATAAAATAAACGCTCCATGTCCACCCTTAGTTGGTGGCGCTCCGCCCGGATCGCGAAACATACCGAAGTTGTAGCTATAGTTGAGTTCGATCTGAGACTTCCAAGGGGCTCCCGTCACGAGGCCTCCGCCGAGAGCCGGTAATGAATCGGTGGTATTTCTAATGCCTTCGGTGGTGAATCGAGGCCGCTCGACGAGACCATAGGTCGCCGTCACATAGGGATAGAGAAAAAACAGCGCTTCATATCGATACGTGACACTTGCAATGGCATAGCGCCGCGGGAACAATTCGTTGAACTGCACGCCAGGCATGGTGGGCAACGATAAGGCTTCCCATTCGAATCCAGTCGGCCGACCAGGAAGGCGGAATGTGCTGAAGCGATCAAGGTCCTTCCCGATGCCGCCGTGAATACTGGTGATCAATCGATGTTTGTCGCTCTCAATGGCAGGAAGGCCTCCGGCAAATACGGCATAGGCAGACGCAGAAATGTAGGTTCGTTCTTTCTTGAAATCCGGTGTGTCAAACGGCGCGCCGCCCCACGTATCCCAGTGAGCCCGGTGTCCGTGGATGATATCTCCTCCCGCAGAGAATCCACGATGAGGTAGCTCCATAAGATTGCGAACCAGGGCATCCCAACGAATTTTGCCGTGGATCCGGCCCTCGTAGGTATCTTTAGGCACACCGTACCGAGGTGAGGTGTCGTTCGTGCCTTGGAACCATCGATATCCAGGTTCATAGGTCAGAAACACATTGATGGCGCTATCTTGCTCGAAAGGGGTCATCGGGAAGCGATACCCGACTCCGAACCCCGCAAACGCGTAGCTCCATTCGAGCTCGGATTCACTGATGCGTTGTCCCTCCACATACTCCGAACGCCCACGAGGCAGAATGAAGTTATCGAGGGTAAAGAGCAGCGACCAGTTGGGGTAAGTGCGGAGTCCAATCGTGTAGTCAATATCATTGACCACACCGGAAAAAGTGCCTCGGAATCGCCTGTTATCTTTGTCCCAATTCCGCCACACATACAAGGCCCCGAACGGAAGCATTTCCATCTCACTTGGACCATTAGGAATCCAATTAAGACCAAAGGTTGCCGCAGTCACACTGCGTCGATCCCGCGAAGGAACATGGATCTTTTCTCCAAACAAGGTCGTGTGAAACTCCTTGCCGGCTTCGGGGGTCTTTTCGCCCTCCGCAAACGCACTCATTGGGAAGAGGCCGATCACGAAGGATAGTAGGATGACGAGAGGCCGGTCATTTCCCCACATGGTCATGCTACTTGTGGTTATCTGATGGACCGGCGGATTTTGACGAAGCCGAGCGGAGACCTCTTCCCAAACGCGTGACACCATCCCATAGCTCAGATGCCCAATGTGCCCCGAGCGTCTGAACGCAACACCAGTGGAATCGATGCGGCTCGCACGTCCCCTCCTTCATGATGAGTGTACGCATTCCCATGCTTCCTGTGATTTAGGAAGAAAACAGACGAGATCTCCCATGTCCACAATAGTCTTATAGTTTGGAACCTGCTTCGACGGCCCTAGGAGATTCCCTAGGGCGCTGAGCAGCCAGCTCCAGCACGGCCATAGATAAGTTTCTTGCCCATGTCATGTATTGGTGGTGACAGGGGTGTTAACAATCCTATATAGTTAAGAAAATTCGTGCGTAGCATGAAGGGATTAGTTGCCGTGAAGCCGTCAGTCATCGTGGCCGATGATCACCGCCTTGTTGCCGAAGGCATCGTCAAGATCTTGGAGCAGGCATATCGTGTGGTCGCGACGCCCGCAGATGGACGCAGCTTTATCGAGGCGGTTGAGAAGTTTCACCCTGATCTGACAGTGGTTGACATTTCTCTCCCTCTGTTGAATGGACTGGATGCCTGCCGCCATGTGAAGAAGTCCTGCCCGGAAGTCAAGATCATCATCCTGACAATGCATGCGGAGCAGCACTTTGTGAACGAAGCATTTCGTGTCGGAGTCGGAGGATACGTCCTGAAGACCTCGGTTGCGGATGAGCTGTTGTTTGCGGTGAATGAAGTCCTGCAAGGCCGCATGTACATTTCTCCTGTTGTGACGCAGGGTATGGTCAGCCAGGCGTTGGAATCGACCACCCAGGCGCCGAAGCCGCCGACAAGCACTCCGGTCGTGATGTTAAGTCTAAGGCAGAGGGAGGTGTTGCAACTAGTCGCGGAAGGCAAATCCAATAAGGAAATTGCATCCGCGATCAACGTGACGGTGAAAACAATAGAGTTTCACAAGGCTAGAATATCGAAGGAACTCGGCGTCCGCACTACGGCCGAACTGACCAAGCAAGCCATCTCCCTCGGGCTCATTGCTCCACCCGAGCTATCTCCGACACCAAACATCCACCCTGCCTAATCAAGGCCCCTTCATCGAACCATTCCGTCAGGGTGGATCATTGAGTGTCAGAGCCCGGTCAGTCCCTGTACCAATGCAAACTTCGTGAGCTCGGCCATTGTTTTGATGCCGAGCTTATTCATGATCCCCGCCTTATGGAACTCCACCGTTTTCACGGAGATGCCCATCGTCGTGGCAATCGCATGTGTCGAAACACCATTGGCAAGCATGCCCAACACCTCATGTTGCCGAGGTGTCAATTGGACGTGGTATCCATCGGGACGGCTCCACGGGTGCTCGATCGATTCCCGAACATCTGCCGCAACCTCCGGAGACACATAACGGCGGTTGCTCATCACTGTGCGGATAGCGGTCAGCAACTCGGTCGAAGCGGATTGTTTGAGGACGTAGCCGTTCGCGCCCTTTCGAAAACCTTCGCTGACATAGAACGGCTCGCTGAGCATCGTTACGAGAATGATTTTTACATGGGGGAGCTTCTCCTTGAGCAACGGGATGAGATCAAACCCGTTTGTGTCAGGCATTGAAATGTCCAGCAACACAATGTCCGGGGCGGAGCCCGGGGCCATCTCGAGAAGTTCCCTCCCACTATGAGCCGTGCCGACAACAACCGTGTCATCGGCAACTAACTGCCGAAACCCTTCCAGCACCAAGAGGTGATCGTCGGCAATGAAGACCCGTGGTTGATACATATCCACCCAAACGCTGTGTTAACTGCTGCAAGAATGGCCGTCGCCGAGCAGGAGCCCAATTGCCCAGATGATACCACATCGTCAGGCAACACCAACTGTGGTTTACCCTAGCTCGGGGAAAGGAGACCGGAGGCAGCATTTCATCTAAAGGGCGAATGCAGTCCCCCCACTGACGGATTCTCCCTGTCCCGATGTTGAGCGGGGCACAACACTCCGTCAAATGAGCCTAGGGATTCTTCCAGTGGTACGGAGATGCCCCCCACATTAGTCTAGAACATATGGGGTTCTCGGACTGATGTACCGGGTATCTCGGCAAAGGACAATGAAGAATTAGGAGCTGAGCGATGGACAAGGACGAGATCGTGCGACTTCTCGGGACCGGCATGACGTTAAAACCTTCCAACAACGATCGTCCACCCATGAGAACCGGAGGGCGGAAGCGGTCTGGTATCTATCTCGAATCCACTGAAGACGAACAATGGGAAGTCCTTCCACACGAGTGCACCCGCATCAAAGACGCTCGCGGATTGACCTCCCTTCCTGTTCGAGATTCCAGCGGCCTTCTTTCAGGAATAGTGATGAAGGTTGTTGGCACAACGGTGATCTTCCTCTTCTTGGCCCCGTTGATAATCGCCTTTGGGCTTTCCTTGGCCTGGTCGGCAGATATCACTCCAATGCCTCCTCCGCCGTTAGGATCACGTCCCGAGAATCCTCAAGAACCGACTGCGCTGCCTCCTTCAAGTATCGATCCAGGTATTGAACGACGTCCCCAGACGATTCCTGATCCTCGTTCGGCAGTTACTCCCCCCATTGTCGATCCCAAGATGGCGATCGATCCTGAAACGGCTCCTCCTGCCATGGAGAAACTGAAGCCAGGCGGCTCGAAGGAAACTCCGCGGAACCCTTCGCCACGCTGAGTGGTGCTCATTTCATTTGTCCTTTACAAGGTGAATTCGCTGATTGAGAGGGAAGTCCTTTGAGCGTCTCGAGAGGTCATGACGGGGGCCCTTTCATATCATCATGGTAGTGTGGTTCCTCAAATGCTTGTCTTGTTTCTAGCCTGGGAGACTCGTCGCGAAAATACTAGGCAGCTTCCTAGGCCTGCAAACTCTCCCGTGGGAGTATAAATATATCTATCCGTGTACATCTAACCGAGGGGGCTCCCATGGCACCTATTCATAAACTCATAGGGGTTGTGTCGTGTAGTGTCTTCCTCGGCCTGAGCCTGTCCAAATGCCGCGCAGGCAGATAATGAGGCGTCGCTTCAAGAGGAAATGAAAGCAGACCAAACTGACCGGAGGCAAGGTCGGCAGGAAGTTGGCGAAAAACGAATGAGCGATGAGACAACGAGCGACCAGTCAAAAAGCGGCAAGACGATCATGGGTGAAGTGTTGCGGGTCGAGGCAATACATATTTTGTGAAGGGGCAGGATGGAAAAAAGTGCGGTTGCGTACTGATAGTACCACCCAGAAGTCCGGAGTGATCAGCCAGGCGATCGCATCGAAGCCAACGTGAACGAACAGGATCTCGCGCTTTCAATTCGTTCGGCCCAAGGGAGAGATGCCGGTCATAGAAATGAATCTGGTCGCATGCCCGATTCCACCATCGATTCCGGTAAGACCAACTCAATGGGACACTAAATTGATCTCAGCGAGAGTCGTGAGAATGGGTGGACGAAGGTCTTGCTCAAACCGGCGGCGAACGGACGCATGACGTCACCACAAATGTGGAGATATCGTGCCTTCGGCGACGCGGCCCGCCGCCGCTCTCGCTGTACGGTATCGCACAAATTCCTTCGGATCTTCCCTCCGAGGCTTACGGGGAAAACGGAGCTCGAATGAGAACAAAACTCCATGTGGGAGGCCTCAGGCAGGCTATTTGACTCAATGGACATGCCCCCAAAAGCGAGCAGAAGCAAAGAAGTGGGAGAGGTGTCACGTGGGGACTAGTCACAATAAACCACCGGTGCTCATTCAATGTCTCGGCGGAAGCTGGCACATAATCGACTCCCCATATTTGCAGGACAGGGGAGCTGCGTCTCTCCGTTATCGGCCTCGCAACCGATCCCACCTGATGCGTCGATTGCAAATCGGCATGAAATACCTCTTCGCGGTCTCCTTCATGGGGGCCGGGGTGAACCATTTTTTAGCCCAAGAGTTCTACGCGAGGATGATGCCGCCTTACCTGCCGTGGCATCTCTTCCTGGTATACCTGAGCGGCCTGGCCGAGATCACATTGGGGGGACTGTTGCTTATTTCCCGTCTGAAGCGCCTTGCGGCATGGGGCTTGATAGCATTGTTGATCGCAATATTCCCCGCCAACATTCATATGGCGGTCCACTCTGACCTGTTTCCTGAGATCGGCGCAGCCATGTTATGGGCTAGGCTTCCCCTGCAGGCCTGCCTCATCGCATGGGCCTATGCGTACACGCGGGACGATGCTAGTCGGAGGAAGGAATGAAGGAGGGGAGAGCGAGCAATCTCGGTTGTGAGGGGTACGGTTCCCGATCCACCAGCCTCTGGTATGTTGCCATATTGCCAAGTGCTTCTGCACGAGACGGAGCTGGAGCGGCCTTATGGCGACACGATATTCTCTGCAAACGATATTGTTGTCCCGGTTCCTGTGGGCAGCCACGACGTAGGGAGCAACAGAGGGAGGATTGGAGATGAGAAACCATCGCCTTGCCCCGTGCCCGAGCAGCCCAAACTGTGTCTGCACTCTGGGTAATTGTCAAAGCCATGTCATGCCCCCGTATCGGTATCGGAACACACTGGAGGAAGCCAAGGCAGGTTTCAAGCAGGTCTTCAGTGAAATGAGCCGTACCGAGTTGATTCAAGAAGAGGATGTCTACCTTCATTACGAAGTGACCAGTCTTCTGGCTCGTTTCGTGGATGATGTTGAGATCCTGTTCGATGATGCCACGAAGAGCATTCATTTCCGGTCGGCCGCGCGGACGGGCTACTACGATTTTGGCGTAAACCGGAGGCGAATGGAGGATGTTCGAAGGCGACTGGACGATCAAGGTTAGTTACGTGGAAATGACCTCTTACACCATCGTTCAACATGGTGACGAGGCAGGGAAAATCCTCAGCGGGTGGTCTGCGGTAATCAGTGCCGTCCTTCATAAAGGGGCTGTTATGTCGATCATAGGCTGGATTGTATTCGGACTGATCGTCGGAGTGGTGGCGAAA